>JALYRN010000208.1 GCA_030855295.1 Myxococcota bacterium
GACCACCGGGGGCGAACCGGCAGCGGCGACGAGCGCAGCAGCGCCGGCGGCCGGTGCGAGCGCGGCGGCAGGTGCGAGCGCGGCGGCAGGTGCGAGCGCGACCGGCGACGCAGACGTGATGGTCCTGCCGGTCGGCTACGTGCTCTCCAGCAAGACGGTCGCATACGCGCGAGGGCGCGACGGTCGACCGCGCCGCTCGAGAGCGCCCGGCTATCACCACGTGTTCCGCGTCGCGGGTCAGGAGACCCACCGCGAGCGGGAGTACGTCGTCGCCGCCGACGGCGCCCTCTTCGATCGGCGCGACGTCACGATCATCGAGGCGCACGATCCGCCGCCCGAGATCGGGCCCGACGATCACTGGATCGAGATCGATCTGACGCACCAGGCGCTGGTGGCGTACGAGGGACGGCGCGCCGTCTACGCGACGCTGGTGTCGACCGGGCGCATCCGCGATCCGAACGATCCGCTGCGCGACATGCGCACGCCGACGGGCGTGTTCCGCATCACGTCGAAGCACGTCACGCACACGATGGACGGCGATCACGCGGTCGACGGTCCTTACTCGATCGAAGACGTGCCGTACGTGATGTACTTCCAGCTCGCGTACGCGCTGCACTCGGCGTTCTGGCACGACGGCTTCGGTCGTCCGCGCAGCCACGGGTGCGTGAACCTCGCGCCGCTCGACGCGCGCTGGCTGTTCCAGTGGGCGGGGCCCGAGCTGCCGGAGGCCTGGCACGGCGTGTATCCGACCCCCGAGCGCCCGGGCACCTGGCTCTGGATCCACGGCGACACCCCCGAGGGGTGATCCTGCAGGAGCGCTCGCCCCCGGAGGTCCCGCGCTGGAGCGCGCCCTCGCTACGGTCGCACCTTCGGTGCGATCCGTGCACCTGCGTGCACCTCGAGGCCAGACGCCCGAGGGGGGCGTCGACATGCCGCCACGGTGGTGGGGCAACGCGTCTCGGCTGAGACCAGGAGACCCATTTGGACGCGCAGGGCAACCGACGACTCGCGCTGACGGTCGCGTACGTGATCCTCGTGACCGTGCTGCTCTGGGTGATCCAGAGCTTCGCGTCGAGGCCGCCTCCGCCTGAGGAAGTGCCGTACAGCGAGCTCACCGCGATGGTCGAGGCGGGCCGCGTCGTCGAGGCGACGTTGAGCTCGGACCGCATCGTCGCCACGCTCCGACCCGAGGGTGTGACCGCGGCGCCGGCGGCGGGGCAGGAAGCGACCGAGGAGCCCGCGCGCGCCACAGACGAGGCGGCAGACGCGGCCGGCGCCGAGGCCACCGAGGAGACGGCGGCCGAGCGCGTGTACGCGATGCGCATCCCGGAGCACGACGACGAGTCGCTGCTCGCCCGCATGCGCGAGCAGGGCGTGAGCTTCTCCGGCGAGATGCGCGAGGAGTCGTGGTGGCAGCCGCTGCTCTTCGGCTGGGTGCTGCCGTTCGTGGTGCTCTTCGGCATCTACATGCTCGTGATGCGCCGCGTGACGAAGAACGCGGGACCGCTGAGCGTCGGCAAGGCGCAGGCGAAGATCTACGATCGCAACGCGCAGGAGCCGGTGAACTTCGCCGACGTCGAGGGCGTCGACGAGGCGAAGGCGGAGCTCGTCGAGATCGTCAGCTACCTCAAGCACCCCGAGCGCTACAAGTCGATCGGCGCGCGGTCGCCGAAGGGCATCCTGCTCGTCGGCCCACCGGGCACCGGCAAGACGCTGCTGGCGCGCGCGGTCGCCGGCGAGGCGCAGGTGCCCTTCTTCTCGATCTCGGGATCGGAGTTCGTGCAGATGTTCGTCGGCGTCGGCGCCGCGCGGGTGCGCGATCTGTTCGAGCAGGCGAAGCAGCGCGCGCCCTGCATCGTGTTCATCGACGAGCTCGACGCGATCGGACGATCGCGCTCGGGCGCGGGCGGCGGCATGGCGGTGCACGAGGAGCGCGAGCAGACGCTCAATCAGCTGCTCGTCGAGATGGACGGCTTCGAGGCGGGCAAGGGCGTGGTCATCCTCGCGGCGACGAATAGGCCCGAGGTGCTCGATCAGGCGCTCCTGCGCGCGGGGCGCTTCGACCGGCAGGTCGCCGTCGATCGCGCGGACGTGCGCGGGCGCGAGGGCATCCTCCGGGTGCACGCGCGCAAGATCCGGGTCTCGAAGGAGGTCGATCTCCGCGTGATCGCGCAGCGCACGCCGGGCATGGCGGGCGCGGATCTCGCGAACGTCGTCAACGAGGCGGCGCTCGCGGCGAGCCGTCGCGGCGCGTACGAGGTGGAGGACCGCGACTTCGAGGAGGCGGTCGATCGCATCCAGCTCGGCCTCAAGAAGAAGGGCCGGGTGATGACGGAGGACGAGCGCCGCCGCGTCGCCTATCACGAGGGCGGCCACGCGCTGGTCGCGCTCTCGGTGCAGCACGCCGATCCGGTGCACCGCGTGACGATCATCCCGCGCTCGATCGGTGCGCTCGGCGCGACGCTGCAGCTGCCCGCGGAGGAGCGCTATCTGATGACGCGCGACGAGCTGCGCGATCGCATCTGCGTGATGCTCGGGGGGCGCGGCGCGGAGGCGGTGATCTTCGACGACGTCTCGACGGGCGCGCAGAACGATCTCGAGCGCGCGACCGAGACGGCGCGACAGATGGTGTGCCGCTTCGGGATGAGCGAGGCGCTCGGACCGATCACGTACGGCGAGCCGATCAGCGCGCGCTACCTCGACGCGCCGTCCGGCCACGGGCGCCCGTACAGCGAGGAGACCGCGCGCGCGATCGACGCCGAGGTGAGGCGCATGGTCGAGACCGAGGAGCGGCGGGCGAGGGCGCTCCTGGAGGAGCGGCGCGACGAGCTCGAGGCGATCGCGGAGCGACTGCTCGAGACCGAGACCGTCGACCGCGACGAGCTCGAGCAGATGGCGAAGCCGCGCAAGTCGGGCACCCGCAAGGCGCCGCGCGTCCCCGAGATCCTCGGTGATCCCGGGCACATGCGGCCGCTGATCGGAGGTCAGGGGAGCGCGAACGGAGGCTCCCGGCGCTGACGCGACGACGCCCTCCAGCGCGGGCGCGCGAGAGGGCGTCGGTGTCGTCGAGCGGTCGGGCGGCGCATGGCTGGCGCCGCGCCTCTCGAGCTGGCCTTAGCTAGTCTCCACGGCTGGTGCGCAGTGCCTGGAGGAGGCTGCGACCGCCGGCGCCGATCTGGCGCGCGACCCGATCCTGGACCGGTCTGCCGATCGCCGCGAACGCCGCGCGCTCGGCGGGCGTCGGCCGGTGCACGTCGATGCCGTAGCGCTCCAGGTTCTGGATCAGGATCGGATCCATCCTCCGCACCGCCTGGCGTCCCTCGGTCGTCAGCGACTGTGGGAGCGTGCGCAGCATCTCCTGGAGATCGGGCGGGAGCGAGTTGAACCACGTCGACGAGTACACGACGATGCCGGGCTGGTAGCTGTGCTCGCTCAGGTTCAGGTGCCGCGCCGCCTGGTACCACGACGTCGCGAACGAGAAGAGCGGCGTGTTGTCGAACCCGTCGACGACGCCGGTCTGCAGCGACGTGAGCACGTTCGTGACGTCGATCGGGTTCGGCGTCGCGCCGAAGGCCTCGTACGTCGCGATGTGCACGCGCGCCTCCTGAGAGCGCATCCGCAGCCCGCGCAGATCGGCAGGCGCGCGGATCGGACGCTCGCGCGTGAACCACGAGCGGAAGCCGTTCTCCGCCCAGAGCGCGAACACGAAGCCCTTCGCCGAGACCAGCCGACCGACCTGCTCGCGCACCGGCGCCGAGTCGAGCGCGCGGTCGGCCTGCTCGACGTTGTCGAACACGTACGGCGCCTCGATCACGTTGAGCTCGGGGACGACCGCGCCGAGCGCCGCCGTCGAGCCACCGAACGCCTCGAGCGAGCCCTGCGAGACGCGCCGCACCAGCGCCTTCTCGCCGCCGAGCGAGCCGCCCATGAAGAGGCGCACCTTGATGCGCCCGCCGCTGTTCGACTCGATGTGCGTCTTGAGCGTGCGGAGCTGCTTCTCCCACGGCGTGCCCTCGGGCGCGACCGTGCCGATGCGCATCGTGAAGGTCTCCTGCGCGTGGGCCTGCTCGCGCGGTGAGAGCACCACCACGAGCGCGCTGATCGCGAGGGACAGGACGGTCAGTGACAGGACGAGCTGCTTGCGCGACATCGAACGCTCCTCAGGCTCTGGCTCGGAAGGGGAGGGCTCTGGCCCGGAAAGGGACCTCGGGCTCGGAACAGGACGGGCGGGGGCCGCTCGCGATTCAACCCCGACGGATGGGGCGGTCTCGGCGCGGCCCGCGGCCGCGGATCACTCGAAGAGCTCGTCGATGCGCGCCATCGCCTCGGTGGCCTTGCGCTGCTCGGCGAGGTTCTCGGGGCGGACGTCGGGAAGCGCGTTGGGATCGCCGTTGATCACGAAGTTGAGCTCGCGCTCGAAGAGCGCGCGGTCCTGCGCCTTGACCGCGTACTCGACCGCGAAGAGGACGTGCGTGCCGAAGTAGTTCGGCGAGCGCGAGATCGAGTACTCGAAGTGCTGACGCGAGGTCGGCAGATCGCCGCCGGCGTAGGTCGGCGCGACCGCGAAGAACGCACCGAAGTAGCGGTCCGGACCGGCGTAGAAGTAGTCGCGGTCGAGCTCGAGCACGCGCGTCATGATCGCGCGGATCTCGTCCTTGTGGGAGAGCAGCGTCGCGAAGCCGTCGCGGCGCGCCCACTTGCCGAGGCCGGCGCTGCGCCAGTAGAGCGCGGGCGCCGCCTGCGCCGTCAGGACCGAGAGCGCCTGATCGACGCGCTCGCCCGCGTTCATGCGCTGCGCGAACTCCGGCGACAGATGCAGGAGCGACTGCTCCGCGGACGTGACGGCGTTCTGGTACATCTGCGTCGTCTCCGCTTCCAGGGCGGGATCGAACGCCATGTGACCGTCGGCGAGGAAGTACTGCGCGCGCGCGAGGCGATGCCAGAGCTCCCAGTCGGACGCGTCGAGCTCGAGCGCCTGCTGCCACGCAGCGATCGCGGCGCGCAGCTGGGCTTCGTCGTCGCGCTGCTCCCACGCGGCGTTGCCCTGCTCGACGAGCTGTTCCTTCTGCGACTGCGACTCGGCCGTGACCGGCGCCGTATCCGCCGTCGTGTCCTCCCAGGCCGCGGTGCGACCTCCGCCACCGCAGCCCGCCGCGACGGGAAGAACGACGAACGCTGCGATCAGCAGCGCGACCCGCGCCGCCGTGCCCGCTTCGCGCTCGCGCCAAGACTCTGTGGGTCGCACCATTTCCGCTGTCCTCCGTTCGAACGCCGAGACCTCGGATACCGCACGGTTTCGCGCTGTGTCAACGGACCCCTCGGCGCCCTTGTGAGCGGAGCCGCGTTCCCATAAGGTCGGGACGGCATGGCCCGCGTGCGCCTGAGCCCGGACTCGATCCGCGCGATCCTCGAAGAGGGGGGCTGGCCCTGTCATCGGATCGCCGAGGACACGTTCCGCAGCCTCTTCCAGGGGAAGCACGCGAGCTTTCCGTTCTTCGTGCGGATCGATCCGGCGGGCTTCGTCGTCTTCGCGATCGTGCCCTACCTGCGATCGCCCGAGGAGCAGGCGCGCGCGGCGAAGCTCTACACGCGCCTGCTCGAGCTGAACCAGACGCTCCTGATGGCGAAGTTCTCGATCGACGACGATCTCGACGTCGTGCTCTCGGTCGAGTACGCGCTGCCGGAGCTCGACCGCAGCGAGTTCGACGACGCGCTCGACGTGCTGTCGTACTACGCCGACCGACACTACGACGAGCTGCGCGCGCTCGCGACTCCGCCGCTCTCCTCGTCGTCGTCGAGCAGCCTCGCGGCCGTGACCGGCACCGCGACGAAGCCCGGCGCGCTCTGATCCCGCGGCGGTTGGTCTCCTGGAGCGCAGAATGAGCCTCGCTCTCCGTCTCGTCCGCGCGCTCTGGATCTTCGGGCTCATCTTCTGGAGCTACATGAGCCAGCTCGCGCTCACGCAGCTCCTCGGCGAGGTGGTGCGCGACGCGAGCGGGCGCGACGCCGTGCGCGTGCCGGCGTGGGTGCGCGCGCGGCGGCAGCGGATCGACGAGCGCAACGCGAGGCGGCTCTATCGCGGGATGGTCTCGCTGCGCGGCGTGTTCATCAAGCTCGGGCAGATCCTCTCGATCACCGGCGGGTTCCTGCCGCGCGTGTACATGAAGGAGCTCGAGAAGCTGCAGGACAAGGTGCCGCCGCGCGCCTTCACCGACATCCGCGAGGTGTTCATCGTCAGCCTCGGGCGCACGCCCGAGGAGTGCTTCGCGAAGATCGACGCGGCACCGCTCGCGGCGGCCTCGCTCGGTCAGGTGCACGTCGCGTGGATGCACCCGGAGCCGAACGAAGAGGAGGGGCGCAAGGTCGCGGTGAAGGTGCTCTATCCGGGCATCCGCGACGTGATCGCGGTCGACATGCGGGTGATCCGGCTCGCGGTGGAGGTCTACAAGTGGTTCGTGCCGGTGCACGGGCTCGAGCGCGTGCACGACGCGCTGAACGACCTGCTCCGGCGCGAGACGAACTACCTGCACGAGGCCGAGTCCATGGAGCGCATGGCGGCGAACTTCACGCAGGACAAGGACATCCTGTTCCCGGAGGTCGTGCACGCGCTGACGACGCGCGACGTGCTGACGATGACCTTCATGGAGGGCGTGAAGATCAACCAGCTCGATCAGCTGCGGGCGCAGGGCATCGATCCGACGGCGGTCGGGACGCGGCTGATCGAGGCGACGTACAAGATGATCTTCGTCGATCGCTTCTTCCACGCGGATCCGCACCCCGGGAATTTCCTGGTGCAGCCGGGGCGCACGCCGCGGCGGCCGAAGCTCGTGGTGCTCGACTTCGGCGCGGTGAGCGAGGTCCGGGACGAGCTCGTCGACGGGATGATCGAGGTGATCGGCGGGCTGCTCGAGAGCGACGGCGCGAGGCTGCTGCGCGGGTTCTATCGGATGGGGTTCGCGAGCCGCGACGCGAACCACGAGCTGCTCGAGAAGACCGTCTACACGTACTTCGAGAAGCTGCTGCGCGTGAAGCAGCGCACGCCGGGCGCGCTGCTGCGCGCGAACGTGAAGGAGCTCGAGTCGCTGGTCGATCCCGAGGTCGCGCGAGACGAGCTGCGCGAGCTGATGCGCAGCGTCGAGTACCCGGAGGGCTGGTTCTACGTCGAGCGCGCGGCGGTGCTGGCGTTCTGGCTCGTGGGGCAGATCGATCCGGAGATCGACGCGATGCAGGTCGGCTATCCGTACGTGATGCCGCTGCTGACCGAGAAGCGGCGCCGCGACGCCGAGACGGCGGCAGCGGCGGCGGACGCGACGGAACCGGCGGCGGAGCAGGGCTGAGAGCGGAGATCACTGGGATCGAGTCATGCGCCGAGACGGCTGCGAGGTCTCGGTGGGGCGCGGGCCATGGGTCCTCGGCTCCCTGGGGCACGGCGGGCTGCCGCCGGTTCTCGGCGTGGCTTCGGCGAGCGGAGCGTCGATCGGAGCGCTCGCTGCGCGCGCGTCCGTCCGACCTTCGCACGCTCGGGAAGAGCGTCGTACTGCCCCGCCGCGCGAGGTCGCCGAGGACCCATGGCCCGCGCCTGCTGACCGCAGTGGGTCACGAGCGAGCGGCCGGATTGCTGCCGATTGGTTGGGTGGATGGCTGGCGATCGACCGAGCCGCGAGGCTCGGCCGATACGCGCCGAGCAGCGCGCGCGCTCCGCGCGCCCGACTGCGAACGATCGCGCTCCCGCGATCAGAACGCGTATCTCTGCCCTGCGCACATTCGGGTGGCGGCGGTGCATCGTGCGCCCCCGCGGACGAAGCGACGCGATGACAGGCCGCTCTGAGGCGCGGCCGGCTTGGTCCACGCGCGTTCGCCGGCGCGGAACGTGGCGGCGCCTGCGCGCGGTCGCAGAGTCGGGGGATGGAGATCCCCTGCTTCACCGTCGACGCCTTCACCGATCGTCCGTTCACCGGGAACCCGGCGGCGGTGTGCGTGCTCGACGCGTTCCTTCCCGACGCGACGATGCAGGCGATCGCGGCGGAGAAGGCGCTGAGCGAGACCGCGTTCGTGGTGGCGCGCGCCGACGGTGACTTCGATCTGCGGTGGTTCACGCCGGCGAGCGAGGTCGATCTCTGCGGGCACGCGACGCTCGCGACGGCGCACGTGCTCGCGCGGGTGAAAGGCGCCGCGACGGGCGCGATGCGCTTCCACACGAGGAGCGGCGTGCTGGGCGTCGCGCCGCGCGGGGAGGGCGCGATGGTGCTCGACTTCCCGTCGCTTCCCGCGGTGCGCTGCGACGCGCCGGTCGGTCTCGCCGAGGCCCTCGGGTTGCGCGGGCGGCTCGAGGCACTGCGCTCGCGGGATCTGGTGATCGTGCTCTCGAGCGCCGAGGACGTGCGCGCGCTGCGCCCCGACCTCGCGCGCATCGGCGCGATGAAGGAGCTCTTCGCGGTCTGCGTCACCGCGCCGGGCACCGGCCGCGATGCCGACGTCGACTTCGTCTCGCGCTTCTTCGCGCCCGCCAAGGGCGTGCCCGAGGATCCGGTGACCGGCTCCGCGCACTGCACGCTGACGCCGCTGTGGGCGGAGCGGCTCGGCACGACGAAGCTCCGCGCGCGGCAGGTCTCGGCGCGCGGCGGCGAGCTCGGCTGCGAGCTCGCGGGGGATCGGGTGCGGCTCGAGGGCAGCGCAGTGCTGGTCGAGCGAGGCGTGCTCTTCCTGACGTGACTCAGTCCCTCGGGCCCGCGGCGCGGCGTACGCGATCCGCGATCGCGAGGCCCAGGCCGCGCTCGTCGGCGGGCAGCACGATGATCGCGAGGGTCGCGCCCCGCTCGTCGATCGATCGCAGGCTCGCGTAGAGGGTGCGCGCGCGCTCGGTGTCGTCGTCGGGGACGTCGATGCGCTCGATGCCCGCTGCGAGATCGAGCGAGCGCGGGGCGAGCACGGCGATGCGCTCGGTGGGGTGCTGCGCGATCAGCGCGGCGATGCGCTCGGCGGCGTCGCTCGGCGTGACGGCGACGACGCGCGCGCGCGGCGCGTAGTGC
>JALYRN010000209.1 GCA_030855295.1 Myxococcota bacterium
GGTGACACGCGCAGAGGAACGTCAGCGCCCGCGCCGCGCCCTCGCGATCCCCGCGCGCCAGGGCATCGGGGACGAGCTCCGCGTCCGAGAGCGCCTCGATGCACGCACCGAAGTCGAGCGTCTCGACGTACGCGCTGCGCGCCGCCGCGATGCGCGAGCCGAGCGCGGTGCCCTCGTCGTCGGCCGATGCACCCTGTCGCGCGGCCGGCACGCGCGCGATGCGCAGCGTGACGGCGGGATCGATCGGCTCGGCGAGCGCATGCCTCACCTCCGCCGATTCCGCGGTGGCGCCCTCGAGCACCACGGTCACGCCGACCGGCCTCGCGCCTCCACACGCCGCGAGCAGCGCGTGCGCGGCGACGGCGACGGCGCGAGCGCGCCACCTCGAGGTCGAGAGCCCTCGAGCGCGCAGCGCCGTGACCGGATCGACGGGGACAGCGCCCGCGCGATCGCGCAGAGAGGGCACGGTGATCCGCAGCACGGCGACGCGATGATACAGGTCCGCACGGAGCGTCGCCGCGTTGACGGCGCGGCACCGGTCCGGTCATCGAGCGGCGCCGGAGCTACGCCCGGATGGGCACCCAGCCGCGCGCGGCGAGCTCGTTCGCCGCGGCCTCGGCGCGTGCCGAGTCGATGAGGACGGCCACCTCCGTGCCCGGGCGGATGCGCGCGTGGTCGGTCACCGGCGCCACCACGCCGTGGCGGCGCGTCACCAAGGGAACGAAGCGGGCGTTCGACTCGCCCTCGGTGCACAGACGCGGGCTCTTGCGGTTCCCGACGAAGCGGTGCCAGACCACCACGCAGGTCTCGGCCTCGAGGCGGCTGCTCCAGAGGGCGACGTCGACGGCCGCGCCGAAGAGGACCTCGCCTCCGAAGTCGTCGACCATCTCGGGCGTCACGCCGTGGTCCCACTTGGCCAACCCGATCACGAACCGGATGCCCCGATGGTGCAGGCGCGCCTTCTCGCCGAAGAGGTAGTTCACTTCTTCGTTCGCGGTCACCGCGATCGCGCCCGTCCGGGTGTCGAGCTGGGCCCGCAGGTGGGTGCCCTCCTCGAGCGCATTGCCCTGGAGGGCGCGCAGCCCCGCGTGCTCCAGCGTCCTGATGTTCCCGGGGTCGTTGTCGACCGCCAAGACCTCACCACCCGAGCTGGCGAGCAAGGTGCACAGCTGCCGCGCCAAGGGGCTGCCGCCGACGACCACCCATCCGTCGCCGCTCTTGCGCTTGAGGTTCAGCGCGCGCGCCGCGACACCGCCGGTCAGGGCCGCCCAGCCCACCGTCACCGCGATGACCAAGAAGACGAGCGAGGAGAGCTCGCGCCCTCCCTCGATCCCCGCGCCCTCGAGCGCGTACGCGATGAGCGATGCGACCGCGGCCGCCACGATGCCCCGAGGGCCGAGCCAAGCCACGAAGATGCGCTCCTTGGTGCTCAGCTCGGTGCCCATGGTGCTGAGCGCGACGCTGAGCGGCCGCACGAGCACGATGGTGCCCACCGCGATGAGCAGCCCGCCGGTCCCGAGCGCCAGGATGTCGGCCAGGCGCACGTCGGCGACCAGCAGCACGAAGAGCATCCCGATGAACAGGGTCGTGAGCTGCTCCTTGAACTCGCGGAGCTCGCGGGCGACATAGCTGTCGGAGTTGCCGACCACGACGCCGGCCACGGTGACCGCTGCGATCCCGCTCTCGTTCACCACGGCGTTCGATCCTTCGAAGACCAGCACCGCGACGCTGAGGGTCATGACCGTCTCGATGCCGCCGGGGATCACGCCTCGGAAGCGCAGGAGCAGCGCGAGCAGGCCCCCACCGATGACGCCGAAGGCGATGCCGAAGAGCAGGCGGCCGATGATCGTGGGCACGGCGAGCGCCATGCCTTGGTCGGTCGGTGTGAGCACCACCTCGAGCGCGACCGCCGCCGTGATCGCGCCGACGGCATCGATGAGGACGCCCTCGGCCTCGAGCACGGTGGAGACCGGCTTCTTCACCTTCAAGCGGCGCAAGAGCGGCGTGATCACGGTGGGCCCGGTGACGATCACCAGCGTCCCGAAGAGCAGCGAGCGCTCCCAGTCCCAGCCGAGCCCCACCCGCACCAGGACCGTGCCCGCGATCAGGCTCACCAGGGCGCCGACCGTCACGAGCCGACGGATGGCGCGCTGAGAGCGACGCAGCCGCCGCAGGTTCAGGCTCATGCCGCCTTCGAACAGGATCACCGCCACCGCGAAGCCCACGAGCGCGGGCAGCCCCTCGCCGAGCGCAGCGGGTCGCACCAGGTTCGCGCCGTCCGGGCCCAGCACGACGCCGAGCACCAGGAGCATCACGATGCCGGGCAACCGGAGGTGATGTGCGAGCGACTGTCCCAGCATCCCGGCGGCCAGCGCGAACGCGACGGTGAGCGCGGCGGAGTGATGGAAGACGAAGAAATGCACTGGGGCGCACCTTAGCTGAACGCGCGCCCGCGGAAGCTCGCGCGGTGCGTTCGCAGCGCTCCCTCCGCCGCCCTCCGGATCACCGCAGCGCGTGGCGCTTCAGCAGATCGTGCAGGTGCGTGCGATCGAGGCCCGCGGCGCGCGCCGCCTCGGCCACGTTCTGTCGCGTGCGCTCGAGCGCGTGCTCGAGATAGCGCCGCTCGAAGCGCGCCATCGACGCGTCGCGCGCCTCGCGGAACGGACGGCCGAG
Source organism: Myxococcota bacterium (assembly GCA_030855295.1). Taxonomy (GTDB): domain Bacteria; phylum Myxococcota_A; class Polyangia; order Polyangiales; family Sandaracinaceae; genus Sandaracinus. The sequence continues at coordinate 2,674 of JALYRN010000209.1, forward strand.
CACCTCGGCGAAGGCGCCGCCGCCGGGCGTGAGCGGCACCTCGAGCTCCGGCGGCTCGCGCAGCGCGATCGCCGCCTCCACCGCGTTGCGCAGCTCGCGCACGTTGCCCGGCCAGGGATGCACGCACCAGCGCTCCAGCACGTCGTCGGGCACGATCTCGGCTCGCGCGACCTCGAGACCGGCGAGCCCCACGAAGTGCTCGACCAGCGCGGGGATGTCGTCCGCGCGATCGCGCAGCGCGGGCACGGTGATCCGCAGCACCGCGATGCGATGATACAGATCGGCGCGGAAGCTCGCTGTATTCACCGCTCGGCGCAGGTCGCGGTGGGTGGCGGCGACCACGCGCACGTCGATGCGCTCCTCGCGATCACCACCCACGCGCCCGATCACGCCGCGCGCGAGCGCACCGACCAGCAGCGGCTGCACGCTCGCCGGGAGCTCGCCGATCTCGTCGAGGAAGAGCGTCCCGCCGGACGCCCGGAGGAGCGCGCCGTCGCGGCGATCGCGCGCGCCGGTGAACGCGCCGCGCTCGTGCCCGAAGAGCTCGCTCGCGATCAGCGACGGAGCGATCGCGCCGCCGTCGACCACCACGAAGGGGCCTGCGGCGCGCGGGCTCAGCGCGTGGAGCGCGCGCGCGACGAGCTCTTTGCCGGTGCCCGACTCGCCCTGGATCAGCACCGGCGCATCGCTCTGCGCGGCGCGCTGGATTCGCCGCGCGAGCAGGCGCGACGGAGGCGCGTCGCCGATCATCTCGGCGATCGAGATGCTCGCGTCGATCGCGCGCACGCCTCCGTCCTCGAGGCGCACGCGGGTGGCGCCCAGCGAGATCACCGTGCCGCTCGGCACGATCGCGTCGTGCATCCGCAGCGCGCCGACGCGCGTTCCGTTGGTCGATCCCAGATCGCGCAGGCGGATCCCCGCGGCGTCCGGCGCGAGCTCGACGTGATAGCGAGACACCGTCGGATCCGACAGCCGCAGCGCGTTCCCCTCGGCGCTGCCGATCACGAGCGGCTCATCGTCGGCCGCTGCGCGCGCGCCGAGATCCGGGCCCTCGATCACGAGCGCGACGACCGCGCGCATCGGGATCGCGGCGCGCCGGCGCGGCAGAGTCGCGTCCATGAGCAGACCCTACCAAGCTCCGCGGCGCGCGGGGATGGGATGCGCGCCCGACGGAGTGTCGGGTGATCGTCCCACCCGAGGCGCGCTGAATTGCCGAGGAATGCGCGATTTCCGCGCGGTACGGGCGTTGCGATGGAGGCGCTCCATGAACGCTCGTCCTGCCTCCCTCCTCCTCGCGCTCACCACGTCGCTCGTGTTCCTCGCCGCCTGCGAGGACGTCTCGAGCCCCGCCGGCCCACGGCCCCCCGTGCCGGCCGCCGACGCGAGCGTCGGCGCCGACGGCAGCATCGTCGGGGCACCGACCTACCACGGCGAGGTGCGACCGATCCTCGCCGCGCGATGCGAGGGCTGTCACCTCCCCGGCGGGATCGCGCCGTTCGCGCTCGACACGTACGACATCGCGGCGGGCCTGAGCATGCGCATCGCCGAGGTCACGCGCGCGCGCACGATGCCGCCCTACCCGGTGAACGCCTCGGGCGACTGCCACACCTTCGACGATCCGCGCTACCTCGACGAGCACGAGATCGCGACGCTCGAGGCGTGGCACGCGGCGGGCGCGCCGCTCGGCGATCCGTCGACGCCCGCGCCGACGCGCATGGAGCCGCCGACGCTCGCGCCCGGCGAGGCGACCCACGCGGTCGAGCTCGAGGTCGCCTACACGCCCGAGCGCAGCGACGACGACACTCCGCTCGACGAGATCCGCTGCTTTCTGGTCGATCCCGGGCTCGCCGCCGAGGGCTTCCTCACCGGCTACGAGGTGGTGCCGGGCGCGCCGAGCGTGGTGCACCACGCGATCCTCTTCGAGCCGGAGAGCGCGGCGGCTGCTGCTGACGCAGCCGCGCTCGACGCGGAGGACGCGCGAGCCGGCTACGACTGCAACGGCGGCTCACGCGTCGCGTCGCACCCGGTGGTGCTGTGGGCGCCCGGCGGCGGCGCGCAGCGCTTCCCTGCGGGCACCGGGCTGCGCATCGCGACGCACCCGATGGTGCTGCAGATCCACTACAACCTCTCGGCCGGGGCGGTGCCGGATCGCACGCGTGTCGATCTCGTCGTGACCGCGGGCGGCGTGCGCGAAGCGCAGATGATGAGCATCGCGGATCCGCGCGCGCTGCTGCTCGCGCCCCGCTCGACCGCGGCCACCGCGGAGGCGACCGTGATGGCGCCCAGCGCCGGCCAGATCTGGGGCGCCTTCCCGCACATGCACCAGCGCGGCCGCACGATGCGCATCACGCAGCGGCGCGCCGGCGCGGCGGACGCGTGCATGCTCGACGTCGACCGCTGGGACTTCGACTGGCAGCTCGGGTACTACTACGAGAGCCCGATCGCGGTCGCGCGCGGCGACGTGATCCACGTCGAGTGCTCGTTCGACACCACCGGCGAGACGGAGATGGTCACGTGGGGCGAGGGCACGCCCAACGAGATGTGCATCACGTACCTCTACGTCACCGGCCCTTGAGCGCGCGCCGCGCTCCGAGCACCGCGGTCAGACCCAGCCCATCAGCGGGCAGATGATCCGCAGGAGCACCAGCAGGAGCACGATCGACGCGAGGTTGAGCACGATGCCGGAGCGCATCATCGCGGTCTGCGGGACCCGCCCGGTCCCGTAGGCCAGCGCGTTCGAGCCCGTCGCGATCGGCAGCATGAACGCGGCGCTCGCGCCCAGCCCGACGGCGAGCGCGGGCGGCACCGGAGAGACCTCGAGCTCGCGCGCGAGCGCGATCACCAGCGGCACGAGCATGTTCGCCGACGCTGTGTTCGAGGTGACCTCGGTGATGAACACGGTCGCGACGCAGACGACCGCGGTCAGCGTCCACACGTCCGCGGGGCCGGTCGCGGCGACGATCCCGGAGCTGAACACGCCCGCGAGGCCGGTCTGATCGAGCTGCGCGCCGAGCGAGATCCCGCCGCCGAACAGCAGGATCACGCCCCAGTCGATGCGCACCGCGACGCTCCACGGGAGCACCGCGGGCGTGTCGCCGCCGGCGACCGCGCGCGCGGGATCGCGAAGCAGGAAGAGCGGCAGACACGCGACGACCGCGACCGCGCCGGGATGCAGCAGCGTCTCGAGCGTGCCGGCGAAGGGCACGCCCGCGAGATCGGCGAAGGGCGGGAACGTCCACCCGATCACCGCGGTGACGAACGCGAACGCGGTGATCTTCTCGCCGCGCGTCCACGCGTGCGGCGCGGCGAGCGGCGAGGACATCGCTTCGGCGGGCAGCTTGCCGCCGCGGCGGATGGTGATCGCGGCGACCGCGATCGTGAGCACGAACGCCGCGGGCACGCCGATCGCGAGCCAGTGCAGGAAGCTGATCTGTACGCCCGCCTCGGCGAGCAGCCGCACCGTGATCAGGTTCGGGGGCGAGCCGATCAGCGTTCCCAGCCCGCCGGTCGAGCACACGTAGGCGAGCGCGAGGAGCGGTCCGGTCGCGGGATCGACGGTGCTCCGCTCGGTCGGCCGCGACAGCCCGGGCATGCCCAGCAGGATCGGCATCATGATCGCGCAGGTCGCGGTGTTGCTGATCCACATCGACATCACGGCGGCCGCCGCGAGCATCGCGATCTGCATCCGCAGCGGCACGCCGCGCACGAACGGCAGCGTGACCATCGCCTGCGCGAAGCGGCGATCGAGGCCGTGCCGGCGCATCGACTCCGCGAGCATGAACCCGCCGACGAACAGGAAGAGGAGCGGATCGGCGTAGTAGCGGAACGCCGTCGCCGCGCTCGTCACGCCGCAGAGCACGAGCAGGGGCCCGATCATCAGCGCCGTCACCGCGACCGGCACCACCTCGGTGACCCACGCGATCAGCACGGCCGCGAAGATCGCGACCAGTCGATGCGCCGGCGCCTCGAGCGGCAGCGGCGCGACCCAGAGCACCGCGAACGCCAGCGGCGCGAGCACCGCGCCCGCGATCCATCGCGCGCGCCCCGGCGGGCTCGGATCCGTGCCCTCGGTCGCTTCGACAGCGCTCACCGCCCCGTCTTCGCCCGCGCACCCGATCCTCGTCAAGTACGGTGGTTGCGCGATAGTACGGTCGTGCTATTTTCTGGCTCCGTGATGACCAAGGGCGAAGAGACGCGGAGCGCGGTGCTGGGCCATGCGCTCTCGCTCGCGAGCGAGCTGGGGCTCGAGGGCGTCAGCATCGGGCAGCTCGCCGAGCGCGCCGGGATGAGCAAGAGCGGCCTCTTCGCGCACTTCAAGTCGAAGGAGGCGCTGCAGCTCGCGGTGCTCGACGAGGCGACGACGCGCTTCGTCGCGCTCGTCGTCGCGCCCGCGCTCCGCAAGCCGCGCGGCGAGCCGCGGGTGCGCGCGCTCTTCGATCACTGGCTCGCGTGGAGCCACGCGGAGTTCATGCCCGGTGGCTGCATCTTCGTGCAGGCGATGGTGGAGCTCGACGATCGCCCGGGGATCGTGCGCGATCGGCTGGTCGCCTCGCAGCGCGACTGGCTCGACACGATCGCGACCGCGATCCGCATCGCCAAGACCGAGCGTCACTTCGACGCGAAGCTCGACGAGGCCCAGCTCGCCCACGAGATCGCGACGCTGGCCTACGGCCATCACCTGGTCGCGCGGACGCTGCGCGATGCCGCCGCCGAGACGCGCACCGAGCGCGCGTTCGATCGAATGATCCGGAGCGCCCGGCCGACTGGCTGATCGGCGTTCCGTCCGAGAAGAGAGAGAAAGGCAGGTACCCGTGTCTCAGCTCACCGATCTGTTGTTTCCTGGCGAAGAAAATAGCACGACCGTTCGTACGTCGATGGCGCGTCCCACGGCGAACCGCTCCGCTGTGCCGAGCGGGATCCGCGCGGCGCGCGCAGCGCTGCGGATCGCGTCGAGCGCATCACCCGAGCTCGCGGCCGCGCTCGCGCTGCGCTTCTTCTCGTCGCCGCGCCGGCACGCACATCCGGCGCACGAGCTCGAGGCGCTCGGCCGTGCGCGCCGGTTCCTGATCCCGTTCCGCGATGCGGCGCTCAGCGCCTGGGAGTGGGGCGAGGCGGGCCCGCGGGTGCTCGTGGTGCACGGGTGGGAGGGGCGAGCCGCCCAGCTCGCTCCGTTCGCGGAGAGGCTCGCGGCGCTGGGCTTCCGGGTCGTCGGCTTCGACGCGCCGGCGCACGGCGGGAGCCCGGGCACGACCTGCACCCTGTTCGACTTCGCCGACGCGATCGTCGCGGCCGCCGAGGCGCTCGGCCCGCTGCACGCGATCGTCACGCACTCGATGGGCGGCGCAGCGACGGCGTGGGCCGCGCGCGCCCGACCGCTCGCGAAGCGCTACGCGATGATCGCGCCGCCCGCCGACGTCCGCGACTTCACGCGCGGCTTCGCGAAGCTGATGCAGATCTCGAGCGACGTTCGCTCGCGCATGGAGCAGCGCATCGAGCGCCGCTTCGGGATCCGCATGGACGAGGTACGCACCGACCGCAGCGTGCGCGAGCAGCGCGCGCCGCTGCTCGTGGTGCACGACGTCGGCGACCGCGAGGTGCCCTTCGAGAAGGGCCGCGTGATCGCCGAGGCCTGGCCGGGCGCGGTGCTGCTGCGCACCGACGGCCTCGGTCACCAGCGGATCCTGCGTGACCCCGAGGTCGGCCGCATCGTCGAGCGCTTCGTCGCGTGGGGGATGACCCCGTAGCGCGCGAGCGATCACGTGGATGTCGCGTGCGCCGGCGCGTTCGCTACGATGGGGCCCGGCATGCGCTCGCTGCTCGAAGGGGTCGTCTCGCTGACGATCATCGTCCTCGCGATGATCGCAGGCGCCGCGCCCGCGCTCGCGCAGCGACCGGATGCGGTCGTGACGTGGGACGTGCCCTGCGGCGACGAGGCGGCGTTCGTCGCGGGAGTGAGCGAGCTCGGGGCGTCGTTCGAGGGGTTCGAGGTGCTGGTCGGCGTCGAGGAGACCGAGGCCGGATCGTTCCGCGGACGGCTGAGCATCCGGCGCAGCGGTGAGCCTCTCGTCGATCGCGAGCTCGAGGACGAGCTCTGTCACGACGTGCTCGACGCGCTGGTGATCGCCGCCGCGCTCGCGCTGCGCTCCCTCCCCGGCTCGCCGCCAGAGCCTCCGAGCGAGGTGGTCACGGTGGCGCCCGCGATCGTCGCGGAGGATGTCGTCGCGGAGGCGCCGGAGGAGATCGCTGCGCAGGAGCCGACCGCCGAGGGTCCGCCGGCCAGCCCATCGGCGCGGTTCGCGCTCGGAGCGTCGCTGCGCGTCGGGCTCGGCCCCGCAC
>JALYRN010000210.1 GCA_030855295.1 Myxococcota bacterium
GCTCCCGGTCGAGCGCAGCGGCACGTCGCTGCTCGCGCCGCACGGCGGCGGCACCGAGCTGCGCGAGCTGCGCGAGATGCGGCCGGGCGATCCGTTCAAGTCGATCGCGTGGAAGCCGAGCGCGCGCCGCGCGATGGCGGGCATCCCCGGAGGTCCGTCGCAGATGCGCTTCCTGGTGCGCGAGGTCGATCAGGAGGTGCAGGAGACGCGGTACGTCGTGCTCGACGTCAGCGGCACGATGCGCGGCGGGGAGCCGGGGCGGCGCAAGCTCGATCACGCGATCGAGGCGGTCGCGGCGGAGGCGCGACGCACGCTCGGCAGCGGCGATCGCTTCGGGCTGATCACGGTCGACGGTCGGATCCTCGCGCACGTCGCCCCGCGCGACGGTGCGGCGCACGTGCTGCGGGTGTTCGACGCGCTGCTCGCGGCGACCGAGATCGTCGACGAGGACCTGACGGACGTCGACGACGACGAGGTGTGCGCGATCGTCGGGCGCTACGTGCGCCAGCAGGACGGCATCGACTTCTCCACCTCGGGCCCGCGGGGGCGCGGCGCCGACTGGAACGTCTCGATGCTGGTGCGTCACGTCAGCAAGGCGCTCGCGTCCGAGGAGGTGAAGCAGGACTCGATCGTCGCGTCGGCGCCAGCGACCGCGATGCTGCGACGCTTCTGCCGCGTGCGCGGGATCCCCCTTCCCTACCGGCCCGATCCGCGCGACGGCGCCAAGGGACCGGGGCTCGCGAGCGCGCTGCGAGAGGTCGCGATGAAGAGCCTCGGGCCGATGTCGATCACGGTGATCACGGATCTCGACGGGCTCGGCGATCCGTCGGCGCTGATCGCGGGCGTGAAGCTGCTGCGGCTGCACCGGCACGAGGTCGGCTTCGTGGTGCCCGACGGGCCGAGCTTCGCACGCGCGGCGATCACCGGGCTCGAGAAGGACCTCTTCGAGGTGTACGCGCGCGGCGAGCGGCGGCGCGAGGACGAGATGCGCGGGCTGCTCGCGCCGTTCGGCGTCGCGGTGTCGCCAGCGAGGGCGGACGACGCGCCGTCGATGCTGCTGTGGAGAGCGCGGCCGCGGCGCGGCGGGGCGACGCGACGACCGATGGCGAGCGGCGTGCGATGAGCGAGTGGGAAGATCCGCGTCGCGTGCTCGGGCGTCACGGGCTCGCGCCGAAAAAGGCGTTCTCGCAGAACTTCCTGGTCTCGCGGCACGTCGTCGAGGCGATCGTGCGGGCGCTCGGGATCGCGGAGGGCGAGCGGGTGATCGAGCTCGGGCCGGGGCTCGGGACGCTGACGGGCGAGCTGCTGCGCGCAGGCGCGCAGGTGGTCGCGATCGAGAAGGATCGCGAGATGATCGAGGTGCTGCGCGCGGAGCTCGGCGCGAGCGAGCGGCTCGAGGTGATCGAGGGCGACGCGGCGAGCGTGGATCTCGCGGCGCTCGCGAAGGGAGAGCGCGTCGCGCTCGCCGGCAACCTGCCGTACGCGATCACCGGCGGCATCGTGCGCAACCTGTGCGAGCACGCGGGGCACCTCTCGCGCGCGGCGATCATGGTGCAGAAGGAAGTGAAGGACCGGCTGATCGCGCAGCCCGACACCAGCGAGTACGGCACGCTGACGGTGTTCGTGCAGGCGCGCTTCGACGTGCGCACGATCGTGAAGGTGCCGGCCGGCGCGTTCCATCCGCCGCCGAAGGTCGAGAGCGCGGTCGTGATGCTGGTGCCGCGCGCGGTGCCGCGCGCCGAGGAGACCGACGCCTTCCGCACGGTCGTGCGCGGCGCGTTCCAGGCGCGCAGGAAGACGCTCAAGAACGCGCTCGCGCAGGCGGTCGGCGGCGAGCGCGCGGTCGCGGCGCTGGAGGCCGCGGGCATCGACGGCCGGCGGCGCGGCGAGACCCTGTCGATCGAAGAGCTGGCGCGCGTCGCGAGCGCCCTGGAGTAGGTGCTCGCGTCACAACTCGTCGACGACGGTCGCGCGGCGGGCGTCCATCGCGGTGGTGCCGTCCTGCGCGGTGGCGACGACGCGCAGCTCGACCTCGTCGCCCGTGACGTCGGCGGGCCCGGTGATCTCGAGCACCGTGAAGTCGCCGGTGTGCACGAGATGATCGCCCTCGCGGACGAAGCGGCCCGGATCGAACACGAACGGCGTGGTCGACAGCACCGCGCCGTCGACCCGCGCGACCTCGTAGATCACCGAGATGCGATCGGGATCCAGATCCCAGATGCGGATCGCGACGTCGACGTGGTAGCCGCCCTGCGGCCCCATCACGAGCTCGACGGTGCCCCCGGTCTCGGGCAGCTCGACGAAGCTCGATGTGCCGGTGCCGAGCTGCACGCGCGGCATCGGCGTGATGCTGGCGCCGGCATCGCCATTCGGCACAGGCTCGGCGCCGCACCCGACGAGCACGAGCGCGAGGACCGCGCTGACGGCGAGCCGCATCGGAGGCTTATAGCACCGCGCTCGGAGCGCGATTGATTGAGTCGCGGGCGCGGCACAGGCACAATCGAAGCGTGCAGTACCCTCGCTTTCGCTTCGCCGTCCTCACGATCCTCGCCGTCATCCTGGTCAGCTTTCCATCTCGCCGCGCCGCGGCGCAGGCGACGTGCGTCGATGCCACCGGGGACGCGTGCCTCGGTGTCGTGCGCGCCGCGCGGGCCGATGGAGTCGTCGACGACATCTTCACGACGCGCGACGGGCTCTACGCGCCGCAGCTCGGGTTCGCGACGTACGTGCGCGGCGTGAACGGCTGCATCGGGGTGACGCACACGCCGACGATCCTCGAGGGCTACACCTGCGACGCGATCGGTACCTCGCCGCCTGGCGGAAACGATCCGTCGTTCCAGGCGAACTCACTCGACTGGTACTGGACGCAGGTGCTGCGCACCGACGACTCGGGCACGCCGGTCGGTGATGGCATCGGCGGGTTCTACGAGCCGACGCGCGGACGCATCTACGATCTCGGGGGCGAGGCGAACCGCGTCGCGCTGTTCCCGATCACCGATCACGCGCCGCTGCCGTGCGAGGCGTTCGAGTACACGGTATGGCTCTCGAACGATCCCGCCGCGACCCGCACCGCGACGCCGGACGCGCCCGATCCGCTCGCGTGGAACCCGGCGCGCCTGATCCGCGCGTACACCGAGGGCTGGACGCGAAACCCGCGCGCGACGGGCGTGGCGGAAGCAGGACGCGCGGACCTCGCGACGTGGCTGCGCGACGACAGCACCGGCGCCGCAGTCGCGGACGCGCTGACGACCGTGTGGGCGCTGCCCTGTGGCCTGTCGTTCCGGTACGTGTCGATCCAGGCCGGCAACAACGGCAATCCCGGCCCCGAGTGCGTCTTCCACAGCCAGGACGACGAGCTCGATGCGGTGGCGGGGCTCAACGAGGACGACACCGCGATCTGTCTCGATGCCGACGGTGACGGACATCGCGCGGCGAGCTGCGGCGGGAGCGACTGCGACGACGCCGACGCGATGGTGCATCCCGGCGCGTTCGAGCCGTGTGACTCGGTGCGCGATCTGAACTGTCTGCCGGTGAGCGAGTGTCCGATGGGAACGCGCTGCGAGGCGGGCAGCGGGCTCTGCGTGAGCACGTGCTTCGAGGGCGGATGCTCGGAGGGGTTCTCGTGCACGGCGGACGGGCTCTGTGTGGAGGCCGCGTGCGCGATGCGCGCGGAGGCGTGCCCCGCGGGGACGATCTGCCGCGGTGGCGAGTGCCTCGCGCCCTGCGAGGGCGTGGTCTGCCCGCGCGGAGAGCTGTGCACCGGTGGCGCGTGCATCGATCCGTGCGCGGGCGTCGTGTGCCCCGCGAGCCAGGTGTGCATCGCCGGCGAGCCGGGCGCGCTGACGCTGTGCGGTCCGGCGTGCACCTGCGAGGACATCTCGATCCCGCTCTGTCCGACCGATCGTGCGTGCGACGAGCGCACGGGCTCCGAGACGCGCGGGAGCTGCGTCGATCCGGGCTGCGAGACCGCGACCTGCGCGGCGACCGAGGTCTGCGTCGGCGGCGCGTGCGTCGATGCGTGCGCGGGGGTGGTGTGCCCGTTCGGACAGACCTGCAGCGAGGGCGCGTGCGTGATCGATCTCTGCGCCGCAGTGCGCTGCGGCAGCGGAACGCGCTGCCGCGCTGGCGAGTGCGTCGACGTCTGCGACGGCGTGAGCTGCGCCGACGGTGAGCGCTGCGTCGCCGGCGCGTGCGTCGAGGATCCTTGCGCGGCGATCACGTGCGGTGAGGGCCACCGCTGCGCCGAGGGCACCTGCATCGTCGATGGCAGCGGCGACTCGGGCCCTGCCTCCGCAATGGACGGCGGCAGGGCCCGGACCGGCACGAGCGGCGGATGCTGCCGGGTCGGCGGCGGCGCGCGCGACCCCGGCGGCCTGCTGCTCCTCGGGCTCGCGCTCGCGATGCTGTTCCTGCGACGCCGCGCGCGCCAGCGATAGGGCGCCGCCGGCTTCCCCGATCAGTGCCCGAGGGAGAGGGCGGGCGTCAGCACGGCATCGTCCTGCCACGCGACGGCGTGGCAGTCGTTGCACACCAGCGGCACGGGGTCGGTTCCGGCGTCGCGGCCGATCGCCGCGTAGCCGTGCCCGCTCGGCGGGCCGTTGCCGCGCCACACGATGCGCAGCGTCTCGCCGTCCTCGTCGAGCGCGAGCTCGAAGAACTCCCAGCCGATCGCGCCGTCGCGGTTGTAGGGAACGCCGCGCTTCACCATCGCGTGGATCGTCCACTGATGCGGCGCGCCGCTCTCGACCGTCTTGACGAGGATCGTCCCGACCGGCCAGCGACGCGCGCCCGTGGACGCACGCGCGCTCACATAGACGAACGCGGGGCCCGGCGCGGCGCCGATCGGCATCATCGCGCCGGCGATCGGGTGGCGCTCCCACTCGCGGAAGCGCGCGAAGTCCCGCGCGAACGCGACGTACGACGCAAGCGCGAGATCGGCGCCGGCATCGCGCTCGACGGCAGCGACGAGCGTCGCCTCCGAGCTCGGGCGAGGCATCGCGCCGACCGGCGGCGGATCCGCCGAGCGCGGCGCACCGATCGAAGACGCGCCGAGCGCGAGCGCGGCCGCGAGCATCGCGCTTCCCCCGATCGTGATCGCCGCGTCGCGCATCGCCATCGTCTCAGCGGCCCAGCGGAGGGATCCCGAGCGCATCGCCGGTCTCGCGCAGCAGCGCGGCGAGCGAGCCCGGTGCGCGAGGATCGCTCGCCTCGTGCACGATCGCGAACAGTCGGCCGTAGGGCGTCGCGAGGTGCGCGTCCGACGGCGCGTCGGGATCGAACCCTTCCGGCACCGGCGGCAGCGCGTCGCCGCCGGCATCGCGATACGCGCGCTCGAGCGTGCCCATGCGCGCCTCGATCGCCGCGAGCCGCGCGCGCCCTTCGGGGAGCGACTCGATCCACGGCGCGAATGCGCGCAGCGCGGCGCGCCCGCCCTGCAGGTTCGCGCGCATGTCGGCGAGCGTGTGCGCGGCGTAGCGCGACTCGTCCTCGCCCGTGCTGCCGAGCAGCACCTTCTCCGCCTGCTCCTCGATCGAGCCGTGGATGCCCCGCCACGCGGTCGCGGGGTCGAGCGCGATCGGCCCGAGCTCTCGCTCCATCCCGCGCACGTCCGACACCAGCCGGGCGCACAGCTCGCTCGTGAACGCGCGCGCCTCGAGCTCGTCGTGCGGCGCGCGGGGCGCTGCGTAGAACGGCAGCGCGCGCTCGAACGCATCGACGGCGGGAGGGATCTCGCCCGACCAGAGGACGCGCTCGACCGCGTGCATCCCGACGAAGCCGTGGGGGTCGAACGGCGCGGGGTCGGCGCGGAGCTCGATCACACGCTCGTAGCGCCCGTCGACGTCGGCGTCGGTCTCGGGGAAGAGGATCGCGATCGCCCCCTCGATCCGCTCGTAGGCAGCGCGCGCTCGCCGCCAGTGCGCGCGCATCGCGTCAATGTCCTCGCGATCCTCCGCGGCCGACCATCCGTCCGCGTCGGCCGCCGGCGCCGCCTCGCAGATCGCGACGCACGCCGACGCGAGCTCGGCGACGTGCGTGTCGACGTAGCGCTTCAGCTCGCGGGTCGCGCGCACGTCCGGCGTCTCGGGCGCAGGCCCACCCACGATCTCCGAGGGCACGGCCGGCCGCGGCGCGTCGTCACCTGCACGACAGCCGACCGCGGCGAGCGCGACCCCGAGCGCGACGATGCGCTCGAGCCTCACAGCGCCTCCACGAACGCGACGATCCGCGCCTGATCGGCGCTCGAGAGCGCCGCGTACCGCGCCACCGAGGCGCTGGCCTCCGAGCCCTCCGACGCGTGGTGCGCGATCGCATCCCCGACCGTCGCCGCGCGTCCGTCGTGGAGCAGCCCGCGCAGGTGCCGCACGCCGATCAGCGGCGCGGTGCGCCACTCGCGCCCGGTCGCCGCGCCCTCGTCGATTCCGTCGGCGAGCCCCTCGCCCATGTCGTGCAGGAGCAGGTCGGTGTAGAGCGCGACCTCGACGTCGCGCAGCGCGACGTTCGGATGATCGGCGCGCGTCCGTGCGGAAGGCGCGTGACAGCGCGCGCAGCCCACCTCGTCGAAGAGCGCGGCGCCGCGCGCGTGCGCGTCGAGCTCACGTCGCGGCAGCGCGAGCAGGCGCACGTACTCGGCGAGCAGCGCGACCACGTCGCCGCCGACGTCGACGCCGGGTCGCAGATCGTCGGTCAGCCGATCCGGGTTCGGCAGCTCGTCCGGGCGCGACGGCGAGGTCAGCCCCATGTCGCCGCGCAGCGCATCCGCGACGAAGCCCTCGAGCGTCGCCGTGCGCGCCTTGTGACCGAAGCGACCCAGCGCGGGCGCGGTCGCCCCGAAGATGCTCGCGGTGTCATCGACGGTGTCGAGACGCGCCGCGCGCCCCGACACGCCGTCCTCACCGCGCGCCTGCGCCGCTTCTGCCGCGAGGAGCGTCTCGTCGGGGATCGCCTCGAGGTAGCCGCGCGCGAACACCGCGAGCGGCAGCCGCACGGTCTCGCGGGCGTGCTCGGGCGCGAGCAGCGGCGTGCGCGCGCCTGCGGTGGTGCGGGGCCGCAAGACGTCTCCGAACGGCAGGGCGATCCCGTCGGCCGCGACGATGCGCCGGACGACGCCGGGTCCGCGCCCGTCGTCCTCGTGGCAGCCGGTGCACGCACGCTGCACGAAGAGCGGACCGAGGCCCTGCGCGTCGCGGAAGGGCATCTCGAACCGCGCATCGCCGTCTTCGAAGCGAACGAGCGCGGCGTCGTCGAGCCCCGCGATCGGCGCGTCGCTCGGGTCCTCGGTCACGAGGCGCAGCGCCGGCGCATCGGGCTCGCGTGGCGCGGCTGCGACCACGAGCGGCTCCGCGTCGGGCTCGGGCCCGCAGGCCGCCAGCATCAGCAGCGAGAGGAGCGTCCGGCGCACCCGCCCGAGGATAGGGCGAAACCGCCGGTGGCGCGGCAGCGATCGACCGGTCGCCGGGTCCCGTGGTTGCGGCGCGGCGCGGCGCGTCGCAGTAGCATCGGCGTGTGCTTCGACTGCAGAGGGGGAGACGTATGACTTCGGCTCGGATGGCGGCGTGCGCTGCGTTGGTGGGGGCGCTCCTCGGATGCGAGAGCACGCCGGTGGTGCCGGGGGACGCGGGGAACGAGCCCGACGCGGGGCCGGTGGTCGACTGCAGCGGGCGACCGGCCGAGGCGCCGGCGGCGCGCGGCGAGCTCGCGGGCGCGTACGACGAGGCGCGCGGGCGCATCGTGATGTACGGCGGGAACACCGCGGCCCCGGTGATGTGCATGCCGGCGTACGAGCACACCGAGGAGGTGTGGGCGTTCCACGTCGACTGCGGCAACTGGGAGCGCATCACGCCGAGCGGCACGGGCCCCGGCGCGCGGGCGCGCGTCGCGTCGACGATCGACACGATGCGCGATCGCATCCTGTTCTTCGGCGGGCGCGATCGCGCGGCCTCGGGCGACTACGTCAACTACGGCGACGTGTGGGCCTACGATCTCGCGACCGACGCGTGGAGCGAGATCACGACGAGCGGCACCGGTCCGGCGGTGCGCTCGGGCGCGGTGATCGCCTACGACGAAGCGCGCGATCGCATGCTGATGTTCGGCGGCAACACGTCGACCAGCGGGCTCGCGCTGACGGGCGTCGGCGATCTCTGGGAGCTCGACCTCGCGAGCGGCGCGTGGCGCGAGATCATGAGCTCGGGCGAGACGCCGTCGCCGCGGCTCTATCACTCCGGCGTGGTCCTCGGCAGCGAGCTGATCGTCGTCGGGGGCACGCCCGACTTCGACGGGCCCTTCCTCAACGACGCGTGGGCGCTCGACCTGACGAACGACACCTGGCGACTGATCAACGACGGCTTCGATCTCTCGACCCCGGAGCCGCGCTTCGGGCACGAGCTGGTCGCCGACGCAGCGCGCGGGCGCGTGGTGATGATCGCCGGGCACGACCGCACGGATCTCGGCAACACCAACGACGCGTGGGCGCTCGACGTCGCGAGCGGCACATGGACGGTCCTGCGGCCCGGCGACGAGCTGAACGGGATGGCCGCGGGGCGCTGCGACTTCCCCGCGGACTTCACGATCCCCGAGGAGAATTCTCCCGAGCGACGCTACGCGTTCGGGCGCGGCTGGGACGCGGAGCGAGCGTTCGTGTTCGGCGGCAAGACCGACTGCGGCAACGTCAACGACGTGTGGGCGCTCGAGCTCGAGACGGGCGCGTGGGAGCGGCTGCGCGCGCCCACCGGCGGCGAGGCCTGCAATCGCTCCGGCCGCGTCGGGTGCACGTCGCTGTGCTTCTGACGAGCGGCGATCGCGCGCTCGCGCGGCGAGCCGCGACGATCGCGGCCGTGAGCGTCGGCGTCGTCGCGCTCGTCGTCGCCGGCGTGCGCGCGCAGGACGAGCTCGATCCGCTCCTCGCGGCCGGCACCAGCGATCCGCTGGAGCTCGCGCTCGTGGTCGATCGCATCGGTGACGACGCGGTGATCACGCGCCTCTCGCCCGACACGCCGACCGCGGTGCAGCTC
>JALYRN010000211.1 GCA_030855295.1 Myxococcota bacterium
ACCACCGCGACCGGCGGCGGCGGCTCGTCCCACGGGATCGCTCCGGTCTGCGAGTCGAAGATGTTGCGCTGCAGGATCGCGCGACCGAGCGTCGTCCGATCGCGCGAGGTCCCCGTCGCCGCCGTGCGCGGTCGGCGCGGACGCGTGCGCTCGCCCTCCGCGGGCACCGCGTCGAGCGCCGCCGACGCGACGAGCTGCGTCGAGCCCTGCGCGAACAGGAACGCGGTGATCGTCAGCGTCGCGAGGACGACGGCGAGGAGCACGCGCTTGTGCGTCGGTTCGAGAGCCACTCTGCCTTCTGCAACGACGGCCGCTCGGCCGTGGGATCGAGGTCGCGGAAGAGTCCGCCCCGGGGCCGGTTCAGCAACGGCCGTGCCTACCCCAACTCGCGGAAGCAGGCCAGCAAATGACGTCGATCCGTGTGCGTCGCGGCGGCCGGCGACTCGTCGCCCGGACAACATGACAGCCGGACCGGGCCCGCTCCTCCCCCCGCTGCCAAAGTGTCACCGCGTTTCGCGCCGGCGATTCCAAGATCTCGAGCGACGACAAGAAGCTCCTCCTCGGCGCCGCGCTGGTCTACGCATCTCCGTGGCTCCTCTCGGCCGGCTGCGCGATCGCGTACTTCGTGGTCAGCGCGGTCGTCGGCGTGCTCGTGCTGATCGCCACCGTCATCGCGCGCATGCACGGCGGCTGAAGTCGATCGCGTCGGCATTCAGCGTGCGACCACATTTCGCGGAGGCTCGTGCCCCCATCGTAGGGCTTCAGGACGGCTCGCCTACTCGGGAACCGGGAGCACGCCGGGGCTCGTCAGGACCGACGCGGTGTCGAGCTGGTGTTGGGAGTAGAGCTGGCCGACCAGGTGCGCGCGGGCGGAGTGCGCGAGCACTTGCCACGCCGTGCGGTGGGCGTCGGTGGGCACCGGCTGGGTGCCGGCACTCACGAGCGCTGCGTACGACACGTCGTCGTCGGCGATCGCCGCGTGCTGGAGGGATGCGCGCGCGCTCTCGCCGGTCGAGACGAGCGCGGCGCGCAGCTCGGGAGCGAGCGATGCGACGCGGTGCGAGTCGAAGACGATCGCGCCCAGCACGATCCCGCGCGGGTCTTCGGTCACGTGAGCGAAGCGCGTTCCCTGGAGCAGCTGGGCGACGACGCTCGCGGGCGCCATCACCGTGCTGACGCGGCCCGCGAGAACCTCGCCGCGCAGCGAGCGCTCCGGCCTGACCGTGCGGGTGGTGCCGATGATCTCCAGCACCGCGGGGCTGATCCCGTCCGGCGCCCACACCCAAGGCCTGGTCGCGCGGAGGTCGGCGGGATGCGCGATCGGCCGGCTCGAGAAGACTCGTGTCCTGCCGTAGTCGCTCCATCCGACCAGCAGCAGACCGCTGGCCGCGAACGCAGCGCGCAGCGGACGATCCATCCTGCTGCGCGCGCGATCGAGCGACGCGTGCTCGTCGAAGAGGTCGGGTGCCCGCAGCACCATCGCCCGCGGCGCGACCTGCGCGATCCCGAGCTCCGTGAGAGACGCGCCGTCGATCCGATGGGCGCGCAGTCGATCGATGATCGCGCGCTCGTCGCCCGCAGGCCGTCGCTCGAGCGTCAGCCCGAGGCGTCCATTCGTCTCGCGGCGCAGCATCCGATCCCATTCATCGAACGCGCGCGACCACCCGGCCCCGCGCGGCTCGACCGCCGCGACGTGGAGCGTGATCCGATTGGGCCCGGCGGACTGCGCAAGGACGCCGAAGTCGGTGAGCATCGCGATCGCGACCGCGACGGCCAAGCAACACCAACGTGTGCGATACGACGTCATGTTTGCAGACCCTCGCCGTCAGCGTGACGATTCCGTCGCGCCGGACAACAGGCCACTCGCCTCCAAAGAAAGAAGATCTCACCCCCGGCAGTCCGCACACGCACCGCTCGTGCGCACCGAACTGCGCGGGATCGCCGGCGGCGCGCCCTCCCACTTGCCGCTCGACATGCGGATCGAGAACGCCGGATCGCCGGGCTGCGCGCGCGGCGGAGGGCAGCGCATCCGCTGCTGCACGAGCGCCACGATCGACGTCAGCTCGCACCGCGGGGCGTCGCTCAGCACGAAACGTGACGTCGCGAAGCACGCGGCGGCGGCGCTCGCGACGCACCCCTCGATCGCCCACCTCGTGCCGCTGAGATCGACCGTGAGATTGGCGAAGCGCGCTGCGCACGCACCCGGCAGCCCGATCTCGGCGTCGATGCGCGCGGGCAGCGCAGCCGCCGACTGCGCGCCCGCCGACGCGGCGAGCGCCAGGATCGAGCCGACCAGCAGGACGGGGAGCGTGAGCATGCGCAAGTCTACGCGCACGGCGTCGCACTCCTCGCTCCAGCTTCTCCTGCGGCGCGAAATGGGCATTGCGGACATCGACGAGCGAACTCCGCCGTCAACCCGGGCTGTGTCACCCCCGGCCGTCGCGATCGGGCCTGGCGAATCGAGCGCCCGCCAGATAGGCGAACACCCCCAGCAGGCAAAAGGCGGACAGCACGAGCAGCTCGACTCGATGATCGTCAGGCGCGGCGGGCGCCACATGCTGCCCTGCGTGCGAGACCGAGATCACGAATCGATGGCCGTGCAACTCGAGCGTCGGTTCCGTCGCTGCATCGGCCCCGTCGCTGATCACGAGCGTCGCACCATCGGCCATCGCGAGTGGTCGCGAGACAGGAACTCGCAGATCGCCGCACGAGACCGCGCGTACGAATGCCTGTCCGACGAGCCTCCACGAGGCTCGGGACGCCTCGCCCAGGCGCATGGCGATCGTGGAGCCCCGCCCTGCTGAAGCGGACTCCGCGGGCACCCACAAGAACCACTCTCCACGCGAAGCGGCCACGGACGCCGGCTGCCCGCCATGCGTCATCCTAACGCGCATCCGACCACCGGGCGCGAGCGTGCGCTCGACCGTCACGACGAGCGGCGCGCTCGCGGGAACCGCGAGCTCCCGTGGCTGCTCCGGAAGGATGTCGGTCGTGAGCTGACTCGTCACCTGAAGCGAGCCGAACCGATCGAGCGGCGGCCGGCGGAAGAGCGGCTCACCGCGGAGCAGCGGGTCGATGTGGGCTCCCTCGTGTGAGCCGACGATGACGTGCACGTCCAGACGGATGGGCGCGATGATCCTTCCCGTATCGTCCGAGGTCACATCGAGAGAGGCGCCGAGCGGCTCGGCAATCGGGACGTGGCGCCGCTCAGCACGGGCCGCGCCACACGCGGCCTCGGCAGCGGCGAGCGTCGACTCGAACCAGGACTCGACCTGCGTACGATACGCAAATCGCCGGCACTCGGTAATTGCTGAAGCGGTGCGCGAGGGCCACTCCGCCTCCCGCTCGCGCCTGAGCTCGAATGCCGTCGCGAGGAGTGCCGCGGGGACGACCACCGTCAGGATGACGACGAGGATCCGTTCTCCGACTGGGCGGAGCCCCCGATGCCCGGTTCGCGACAATCGGCTCAGAGCCCCTTCGGTTCTCGCTTTCGGCGCGCATCCGCGGGCGGCGGCAGTGGACCGTGCCCTCCCCAGATTCGCGCGCGAAGTTGGGCCACGCTCGTATGCAGAGGCTGACCCTGCCCGAATCGCGGTTCGTCGGCAAGACCACGCGGACGAATCATGAGATGCGGACCGGCATAGCCCGCGCTCTCGTGGTCGGGGGGCGGCATGGGCCCCGGATCTACGCTCACAGCACCCTGGCCCCACGTCGACAGGTCCTCTCGTGCCAGAGCACGCAAGAGTGCTTCGACGAACGCCGCGGAACCGGGGGGTCCGGCGTAGGGATCAGCCGGCTGACTTGCCGGTTCGGCCGGGAGAGCGATCCAGTGACCATCCTTGTAGATGACGATCTCCCCGTCGTGGACAGAGTACGTACCGTGCTCGCCGTTCACGACCTCCTGGCGAAACGTGTCCTCGTCATAACCAAGATCCTCCGGAGCGAGGTAGCCCTCCTCGTCCAGGGTGGTCCAGGGCCCGTCCGGCCAACTGCACCCGCTCGTGGCGTGAAATCGCATCGACGCGCCGGTCGGCGCGTGCGAGCCGCGATCGCGATCTCGTTCAGCGCGAGGGCGTGATCAGCGCGGACGCCAGCGCCGTCGCGTGCCACCGATCAGCAGCACGTCGCGGAGCTGTCCGAGCGTGAACGTGCCGTTCTCGATCTTCGCGAGCACGTCGGTCGCGTAGGCCATCGGCTCGACGCCGCAGAGCTTGCACGTCGCGATGATCGTGTAGATCGTCGCTGCCCTCAGCGCGCCGCGATCGCTGCCAGTGAAGAGGTAGTTCTTGCGGCCGGTCGCGACGCCGCGGAGCGCCCGTTCGCCGATCGTGTTGTCGCTGCAGGTGATCGTCGTCGGCGTCCTCGACGCGCTCGATCTCGTAGAGCTTCCTCACGTAGTGCACGAGGGACGCGACGCGCGGCTCGCCGCGATTGGCGAGCTCGACGAACGGTCGTCGCGCGTGCGCCCAGCATCCGACCTCGATCGGTGGATCTTCGTCGCGCGTGAAGATCTAGACCCGCAGGCTCGACGGAAGCGTCAGCACCCCGCGCGCTTCCGCGATGGTGATGGCGCGCTCCGGGACATCATCGTCGAAGCCACCGTCGATCCTGATCGCGCGTCCGCTACGCAGCTCGATCGAGAGCGCGTTCGCACGGCGCGCCGGGATGACGGTGACGGGCGCCAGCGTGTTCTGCGTCGCCGCGCCGAGCCGCTTGCGCCAGTAGGAGAACCGCGCGGCCGGCACACCCGTTCGCGCAGCGAACGCGCGCAGGCTCGCGCCGCTCTTGCGCCACAGCTCGACGGCGCGCCTCCCCTCGACCTCGGACCAGTACGGAATCGCGCGAAGATCCTCGAGGCCCATCGTCACCTCCAGCGGCAACGAGAGCACGCGCGCGATCATCTCGCAGGTGCACTTGGCCGCATGGGTACACGACGAACGACGTGTCAACGTGGATCAAGTGCGCACCGCGCGGGCGGGGCTCCGGCGCCGTGAACGACGCTGGTCCTCGATCCGGTCTGCCGTCTCGGCGGACCGCGCATCGCGCTCGATCGCGTCGAGGAGATCGCGCGCGGTGCGACCCGCGCCGAAGTGGCGCTTGATGACGTCGGAGAAGGACTGCCCGTCGCGCTCGTGCCTCGAGAGCGCCTCGTACGCCGCCCGATCGTGATGGTCTTCACGACCACGTCTGACCATCCCTTTGCGACGACGTCGCTACCCACCGAGACCGAGCGCGACGCCGAGCGCGCGATCGATCTCTCGCATGCGCTCGCGAGGCAGTGTTCCGATCGGCTCGGCGAGGTCGGCCTTGAAGAGCGTGTAGACCTCGGCGCACTCCGCCGCCAAGCGCAGCGCGATGCTCGTGCTCGGCAGCCCGCCGACGCCGCGACCGATGCTCACTTGCCAGCTGGTCGCGCGCTCGGTCGCCACGGTGGTGAGGTGCACCACCATGACCTTCCGCCAGCGCTCGTTCGCGTTGAACGAGTCGTGCGAGACGATGAGGAATGGTCTTCGCTTCCGGGACCCGCCCGGCAACGACGGCGCGCCCCACCAGATCTCACCTCTTCGCACGACGTCCCCTGGGCGCTCGCGACGCAGGCAGCGCCTGGGCTCGCACGAGCGCGTCGTCCTCCGATCTTTCGCCCGGCTGGGCTCGGACGTAGCGCTCCAGCTCCTCGGCGAGCGCCGCGTCGTGCTCGCGTCGGAGCTTCTCGCGCATGGCCTGTCTCACGAAGTCGGAGACCGTCTCGTACTTGCCCGCGCGCACCAGACGCTCGACTTCGGCGATCTCGTCAGGCTCTGCGCTGACGACGGTCCGGGCCTTGGTGCGCATCGAGGTGCACTACCATGGTGCACCCTCACGGGCACGCCCACGCGGGCAGCCGTGTTCATCGTGGCCGCACGGAGGACGTCACACCCGCGGCGACAAGCAGCTCGCCGCCCAGCTCCTCGGCATCAGCGCCCGCACGATCTACCGCAAGCTCGCCGACGGCGGCGAGCCCGCCGACGCGGAGTGACGGGCGTCGCGACGGTCGCGCGACGATCGAGGGTGGTCTGAGCATCGTACCTCCGGTTGGTGCGAAGCGCGGAACGCGTCGGCCGGCTCGCCGCTCGTTGGGTTGAGCCGGCATCCGTGCGCGCGTACGATCCTACGCGTGACCGATCTGCTGCTCCCCGAGCTCCGGCCCGCGCAGGGGACGCGGGACCTCGCCGAGATCCTCTCGCGCGCCGCGGACACGGTCGCTTTGGTGCCTCCCACTCGCGAACAGGCGATCGCGTGGATTCTCTCGTTGGAGCGGTTCCACGAAGAGCCGCTCGCATCGGGTCTGTCGACGGGGATCCGAGAAGCGCTCTCGCCTACGGTCACTGCCGCGGCGTGGCGAGAGGCCCTGCCCGCCCTCGACGTCGTCATCGCCGAGCTCAGGCAGTCGGTCTCCGTGGTCGCGGGTCCGGTGATGACCGCCGCCGAGGCAGCGATCGCGCTGGTGCACGCCGATCTCGCGACGCGTGCACAGGGAGCCCGCGCGGAAGCGCACCGACGCGTGAGGACGCGGCTCGACGTCATCCTGCACTTCCGCGATCGCCTGCTCGCGCGCGTCGCTCAGCTCGAAGGGAGAGTCGACGAGGACGCGAACGAGCGTCTCCGCAGGCGTGCGCTCGGAACGCTGCGGAAGGTCGACGCGAGCGCCGAGCCGATCACCGACGAGGAGGCCGACGCGCTCACGCGCGAGGCGCGCCGCGCCGGCTGACGATGTGCGCCTGATCCTCGATACCGTCGTGATGGTCGCGGCCGTTCGCGGTGGCCCGACGGGGAGCGCCCGCGCTCTGTACCGCGCCGCGGTCGAGCGAAGGTTCGCGGTCGTGACCAGCGTCGCGCTCTCGGACGAATACCGACGGGTGCTCGCGCGACCGAAGATCATTGCGGGACACATGACGCTCGACGAGGCAGCGGGGCTCGTCGACGTGATCGACGCGATCGCGGAGATGGTGCCCACGGTTCCGACGTACGCCGGAACGCTGCCCGATCCAGACGACCGCCACGTCGTCTCGCTCGCGCTCGCGACGCGCGTTCCGATCGTGACGCGCGATGTACGGGGCTTCCCCGCCGAGCTCGTCGAGACGATCGGCATCGGCGAGGCTCTACGAAGTCTGCGGCTCGCGGGGCTGCTCGAGTAGCGGACGCGTCGCGAGACCGCCGCGCCGCGCTTCACTCCGCGTCCGCGAGCTCGCCGCCGTCGGCGAGCTTGCGGTAGATGGTGCGGGCGCTGATGCCGAGGAGCTGGGCGGCGAGCTGCTTGTCGCCGCGGGTGTGATCGAGGGTGGTGCGGATGACGCGCATCTCGATCTCCTCGAGCGGGGTGCCGATCGAGAAGGAGAGGTCGGTGCCGCGGCGCTCGGCCTCGGTGATCTGCTGCGGGAGATCGGCGAGGGTGAGCGAGGGGCCGCGCGACAGCACGACCGCGCGCTCGATGACGTTCTCGAGCTCGCGCACGTTGCCGGGCCACGCGTAGTCCTGGAGCTTCTCGAGCGCCTCGCGCGCGAGGTCCATGCGCGCCTTGCCGTTCTTGCGGCAGTAGACCTCGAGGAAGTGATCGACGAGCAGCGGGACGTCGCCCTGGCGATCGCGCAGCGGCGGGCTGGTGATCGCGATCACGTTGAGGCGGTAGTAGAGGTCCTCGCGGAAGCGGTTCTCCGCGATCAGCTGGCCGAGGTCCTTGTTGGTCGCGGCGATCAGACGGAAGTCGGCGCGGCGGGTGCGGCCGCCGAGCGGCTCGTACTCCCACTCCTGTAGGACGCGCAGGAGCTTCACCTGCACCGCCGGCGCGAGCTCGCCGATCTCGTCGAGGAAGAGCGTGCCGCGCTCGGCCTGCGCGACGCGGCCCTCGCGCTTCTGCACCGCGCCGGTGAACGCGCCCTTCTCGTAGCCGAAGAGCTCGCCCTCGAGGATCGTCTCGGGGATCGCGGCGAGGTTGACCGCAACGAACGCGCCCTCGCGCCCGCTGCGCTCGTGGATCGCGCGCGCCATCAGCTCCTTGCCGGTGCCGCTCTCGCCGAGGACGAGCACGTTCGCGGTGGAGGGCGCGGCCTGGTAGGCGATGTCGAGCGCGCGGCGCAGCGCGGGCGACGAGCCGACGATCGGGCGCGGCGCGGTGGTGCCGGTGCGGAGCGCGGTGAGCTCTTCTTTCAGGGTGCGGTTCTCGGCGACCAGCGCGTGGCGCTCGGCGGCCTTCTGCACGGTCTTGACGATCTGCATGCGCTTGAGCGGCTTCTCGACGAAGTCGTACGCGCCGGCGCGCATCGCTTCGACCGCTGTCTCGATGGTGCCGTAGGCGGTCATGAGCACGACCTCGGCGTCGGGCGCGACCGTCTCGAGCGCCTTGAGGAGATCGATGCCGCTCATGCCGGGCATCATCAGATCGGTCACCACGACGTGGACGCGCGAGCTGCGACAGACGTCGAGCGCGCGCCGGCCGCTCTCCGCCGTCAGCACGCGGAAGCCCTCGCGCGCGAAGATGCGCTCGAGCGCCTCGAGGTTTTCGCGCTCGTCGTCGACGACGAGCACGGTGGTGGAGGCGTTCGCGGGGTTGGGCTCGGTGGTGCTCATCGATGTCATGCCGTCGAAGGGTTGGGACAGCATGACAGAGCTGGACAGCATGTCTATTCCGGCCGCGCGACGCGTTGTTTCATGCGGATTGGAAGGAGATCGCGCGTGACAGGTGGTCAGCGGCTGAAGGCGACGCACGCGACGCCGGCCGCGACGAGGAGGGCGCCGGCAACCCGGGTGGGGGTTCGGGGCTCGCCACCCGGGTGGGGGTTCGGGGCTCGCCGAGGAGGGTCATGCCGGCGACGGCGGCGATCGGGATCGCGACCTCGCGCGCCGCGACGACGTAGGCCGTCGGGGCGACGCGGTACGCGAAGAGGACGAGCAGGTAGCCGCTGAGGTTCATCGTCGACGCGAGCAGAATGCGGCCGCGGTGCGCGCTCCACTCGGCGCGCAGCGCGGC
>JALYRN010001065.1 GCA_030855295.1 Myxococcota bacterium
CCGCCTCCTCGAGCCGCAGATCGTCGATCGCGATCGCCGCGGCACGCAGGCGCGCGGCGTCTTCCCCCGGCGGCATCGCGTGGAGCGTCGCCGGAGCCCCGATCGTCGCGATCGCGATCGCCGCGGCGAGCACGCCCGAGCGCAGCCGAGCGCTCATCGCAGCAGCCCCTCGTAGTAGCGCTGCACCGACTCTTCGTAGCCCTGCGGCGGAGCGTCCTGCATCGCGTCGAGCACCCGGCGCCGCAGCTCCATCGGTCCCTCGAAGTCGCTCGGGTTGCGGATCTGGACGCGCCGGCTGAAGTCCGGCGCGGCGTTCCCACCGTCGCCGCCGCCGCCGCCGCCGGACGAGCTCTGCATGTCCTGCTCGAGCTGCTCGCGCAGCTCGGTCAGCCGCCGCGCTGCTTCTTCCTGGGCGCGGGATGCGCTCGCCGGATCGGCGCGATCGAGCCCACGCGCGCCTTCATCCATCATCTGCTCGATCTCGCCGAGCGCCGCTGCGGCATCGGGAGAGAGTGGCGTGCCGTCGGGGCCGCGCTCGAAGAGCTCGGCGAGATCCGCGCTCACGCCCTGCGCCTGCCGCTGCCGCGGCGCATCCCCACGCATCTGCCCGCGCTCGCCGGTGCCGACGTGATCGCCGAGATCGGGCAGGGCCTCGTCGAGCGATGCGCGCAGCTCGCGCATCCGCCGCTCCGCGTCCGCCGCGGCCCGCGAAGCTCGGGCGGTCTCGCCGCCGTGCCCGGAGAACATCATCGAGTCGAGCGCGAGATCGCGCGCGAGATCGCCGAGCTGCTCCTCCGCGCTCGCGACCATGCGGCTCGCTTCGCCGAGATCGCCGGACGCGAGCGCGTCCTCGGTGTCGCGCAGGCGCTGCTCGACCGCGTCGAGCGAGTCGCGCTCCAGGCTCGAGAGCCGCTCTCCCTCGATCGGCGCGAGCGCGCCCCGGATCTGTCGCGCGCGGCCCGCGAGCCGCCGCGCCGCCTCTTCGGCTTGCTCGCCGGCCACCTCGAGCGCGCGCCGCGCCGCGGTGCCGCGCACGTCGGTGGTGCGCCGTGCGAGCTCGCGCTGCTCGGCCTCGAGCCCCATCAGTCGATCGAGCGCCTCCGCGAGCGCGCGATCGCGCGGTCCGAAGCGCTCCTCACCGACCGACTCCTCGCTCTGCCCGAGCGCGCGCGCGAGCGCGTCGATCTCCTGCTCGAGACGGGTCAGCGCGCGCTCCGCCGCGTCCATGTCGCCGCTCTCGACCGCTTCGCGCAGCTGCGTGAGCGCCTCCTGCGTCTCGCGCGCCTCCGCCTCCTGCGCGTTCGCGAACTCCTGCGGCACCGAAGTACCGAGCCGTGACATCCGCGCGCGCAGATCCAGCAGACGCTGCTGCGCCCGCGTGATCGCGGCGAGCAGCGCGGCGCGTGCCTCGGGCGTCTCGGCGCGCCTGAGCTCGCGCAGCAAGGACGCGATCTCGCGGCGGAGCGACTCGAGCTCGCGCGCGATCGCGGCCGCGTCCTCGACCCGCGCACGCATCAGCAGATCGTGGAGGAGGAGCACGTCGTCCTCGAGCTCGGTGATCGCGCGCTCGTCGATCCGCTGCCGCGCCGTGAGCGGCGCGAGCGTCGCGCCGTGCAGCCGTCGCTCCTCGTAGCCGAGCCGCCGGATGCGAGAGCTCGCCTCCGAGTAGAGCACCGCGTCGGCGCTCCGAGAGCCCTGCTGGCGCGCGCGCGACGCGAATCCGTCGAGCGCGAGCACCAGCCGATCGGTGCTCGCGCGCATCGCATCGAAGCGCGCGCGCGCCTCGAGCTCGATCTCGCCGGGCGAGGTCTCCAGGCGATCCGCGAGCGTGCCGATCGCCTGCTCGACGAGCGCATCGAGCGCCTCGAGCGACTCCTCGCGGCGCGTCGCCGCCGACGCGACCGTCAGCGTGCGCGTCTCCGAGCGCCCCACGTGCGGTCCGCTGATGTCGTCGCCGTCGGTCGCCTCGAGCCACACCTCGACGCGATCGCCGGGCGCGGCGCCGAGCGCGCCGAGGGCGATCGAGTCGTCGCCGATCACGTCCGTGCTCGACGAGGCCTCGGGCGTCGCGATGCGCCGTCGCTGCTCGCGCGCGTCCGCACCTCGGATCACGAGATCGACGGAGACCACGCCGATGTCGTCGTGCGCCTCGAAGAGCACGGGGATCGTCTCGTCGCCCTCGACGACGGCGTCCTGGCCGGGGGCGATCATCACGATGCGCGGCGTCTCGTCGGGCAGCACGTGGACCGAGCGCGCCGTCGCGTCCCGGATCCAACCCTCCGTGCTGCGGATCCGAATGCCGATCGCGCCGTCGGTGCGCACGAGGAAGCGCGACACCCAGCGCTCTCCGTCGCGCTCCATCGCGACGCTGCTCCCCGCGACCTCCACCTCCGCGGTGCTCGCGTCGATCGGCGTGCGTCCGGACAGCTCGACCGTCGTTCCCGCCGGGAGCTCGAGCCGCGTCGGATCGGCGACGACCGTCGCCGCGCGCCCGAGGTACGCCGGGAACACGAGCCGCGCCTGCACGTCGTGGAACGCCGCTGCGATCGGCGCGCCTTCCTCGTCGCGCTCGCCGGGATGGAAGAGCGCCCACGCGCCCCCGCTGGCGCGATCGACCGCGCCCACCAGCAGGAGCGCGATCGCCGTGGCGACGAGGCCGATGCCCAGCGTCGGATGCCGCAGCCACCGCATCGGCACGACGCGCGACGGAGGCAGCTTCGCGAGCTCGCCCCGGAGC
>JALYRN010000212.1 GCA_030855295.1 Myxococcota bacterium
CGCCAGTACCTCGCGATCCGCATCCTCGGCGCGCCGATGATCCTCGGATTCGTCGCGCTGCGCGAGTACCGCTACGGCGACGGAGACATGCGCTCGCCGATGATCGCGGCGCTCGTCGGCAACGGCGTGAACATCGCGTTCAACTGGCTGATGGTCGTGCACCTCGGCTGGGGCGTCGTCGGCAGCGCGTGGGCGACCGTGATCGGCCACGCGACCGAGCTCGCGGTCGTCGTGATCGCGCAGTCGCGCGTCGGCTTCCCGATCGGGATCACGCGGGCGCGGCACGTCGCGGCGCTCTGGCACATCGGCGTGCCCACGGGGCTGCAGTTCCTGCTCGAGATGGGGAGCTTCGCGCTGCTGACGACGATCATCTCGCTGCTCGGCGAGACGCAGATGGCGGCGCACCAGATCACCATCCAGGTGGTCCACTTCTCGTTCCTGCCGACGATGGCGCTCGGCGAGGCGGGGTCGGTGCTCGCCGGGCAGGCGGTCGGTGCCAACGAGGACGGGCTGGTGCGGCGGATCGCGCGCGCCGGGCTGGTGGGCGCCGTGGTCTACACGGGTCTCTGCTCGATCGTGTTCGTCGCGTTCGGGACGCCGATCGTGGCGGCGTTCACGGACGATCCGATGCTCGCGATGACGACGCTGATGCTGCTGCGGGTGGCGGCGTGCTTCCAGATGGCGGACGGCGCGGCGGTGGTCGCGCGCGGCGTGCTGAGGGGCGTCGGCGACGTGCGCTATCCGGCGGTGCTCGGCGTGTGCTGCGCGTGGATCTGCACGCCGCCGCTCGCGTGGCTGCTCGGGCGCGCCGCCGGGCTCGGTGCGCTCGGCGGGTGGATCGGGCTCTCGAGCGAGATCGTGATCCTCGCGTTCCTCTGTTGGTGGAGGCTGGAGCGCGGGGGCTGGCGACGGCTCGCCACCGAGTCGCGAGAGCGACTGCGCGAGGAGGCGGTCGAGGAGATGGCGCAGGCCGCGTGACGGGCGGGGGGCGGATGCGACCAGGTGTCCGCCCCCGCGCCCGGTGTCACTCGCAGTGGCGCTGGTAGAACCACACCGGCGCGTTGGTGCCCTCGGAGATCGTGAAGTAGCCCTCGCGATCGCGCGCGAACGCGACGGCCTCGCCCTGCGGCTCGGGCGCGCGGGGCAGGTGTCGTGGGTCGCGCGCGAGCGAGGCCGCCCAGGTCTCGCTCTCGCCGCGGCGCCACCAGAGCACCGAGCGGTAGGTCCGCACCAGCAGCTCGCGGCCGTCGGGCGAGAGATCGGCCGCGGTCACCATGCTGCCGGTGTCGATGACCGTGATGCGCTCGAGCACGCGCTCTTCGCCGGCCACCAGCGGCGCGCGCGCGACGAACACGTCCGACGCGCCGACCGTCTCCTTCGCGAAGAGGTACAGGTCGCCGCTCTGCGGATCGACCGCGATCGCCTCGCAGTCGCGCGGGCGCTCGGGATAGCGCAGCACGATCGAGTCGAAGCTCATCACCGACGTCACGCCCGCCGCGAGCGCGGGCTCGTCGGCGCGCAGCACCACCACGAACTCGCGCGGCGTGCCGACCCGCTCGCGCGCCGCGTTGTCGCCGAGATCGGCGATCCACAGGCGATCGGCGCCGCCTTCGACGGGCTCGATCGCGATGTCCTCCCAGTCGACGTCCGACGCGCCCTCGAGCACCCACTCGCCGAGCAGCGCGCCGGCGACGTCGATCGCGAAGAGACGCGCGCCTCCGCCGGAGTCGTTGTGGACCCAGAGCACGCCCTCGTGCGCGCGGCTCGCGGCGATTCCCGAGATCTCGGCGAGCGCGAGCGGCGCCACGCGGCCGAGCTCGACGCCCGGAGAGAACTCGTCACAGGTGACCGGCACGCTCGCGTCGCGCGGACCGACATCGGCGTCGGGCGCGAGCGCCACCGCGCCTCCGCAGCCCGCGATGAGCACGGCCGCTCCGAGCACGCCCGCTCCGAGCAGCCCCTCGAGCCCTCGAGCGAGCGAGCGCACCGCTCGGGCCGAGCGAGCGAGCGCAGCGAGGCAGAGGCAGCGCATGCGGACGGGCAGGATAGCCGGGCCGCGGCACGGCTGCTGCTATCCTGGCCGCGCCGACACGGAGTGGCTCATGCGACCAATTTCCGGCCGTTTTCTTCTCTTCTCGATCCTCGCGCTCGCTGCGCTCGGCGGCTGCGGCAGCAAGACGCGCCTCTACCGTCCCGATCCGCTCGACGCCGGGCTCCCGAGTGACGGCGGCGTCGACGCCGGGATCGACGCGGGCCCCGACGGGGGCGGTGGGGTCGTGGTCGACTGCGGTCGCTCCGAGCAGTTCACGACCCCGCGCCGCGAGATCGTCCTCGTCGCGACCACGATCAGCGCGGCGCCGATCGTGCGCGAGGGCTGGGAGATCGTCGCGATGCCTCCGGAGTCGATGGCGACCAACGCGCCGATCACCAGCGCGACGACGGCGCTCACGCCGGATCTGCTGGGCACGTGGCAGCTGCGCTTCGAGGCGGTCGACGCGGCGGGACGATCGGGGACCTGCACGGTGCGCGTGCAGTCCGTGGTCGGGCCGCCGATCGCGCTCTGTCCCGAGGAGGGCGAGCTGCGCACGCCGGTGTCCGAGCCGCTGACGATCTTCGGCGACGCGTTCGACGACGAGGCCGTCGTGTCGGTCGGATGGACGCAGCTCTCGGGACCCGCGCCGGCGCGGCTGACCGTCGTCGGCGGCGCGGGTGCGATCGTCGAGATGATCGCCGACGTCGCGGGCCGCTACGAGCTCGAGCTCCGCGTCACCGACGCCGACGGCGCGGAGGGATCGTGCCGCATCGTGGTGCTCGTCACTGCGCCGCCGAGCGTCGTGTGCCCCGGCGAGCCGGTGCGCGCGCCGACGCGCCGGCCCGTGACCGTCAGCGCGATGGCCATCGACGACCTCGGGATCGCGAGCACGCGGTGGGAGCTCATCACCCGACCGGACGGGAGCGCGACCACGATCGCGCCGGCGTCGGGCCTCTCGACGACGATGACGCCCGATCGCCGCGGGGAGTACGTGCTCGTCTTCACGGCGACCGACGACGACGGTCTCAGCGCGAGCTGCGAGGTCGTCGTGATCGGCATCCCGACGCCGCCCGACGCGATGTGCCCTGCGGTGATCGAGACCTCGCCGCTGACGCCGACCGAGATCGTCGCGACCGCGATCGACGACGGGACGATCCGCACGTGGTCGTGGCGCGTGACGGAGGTGCCGCCGGGCTCGCGCCCCGCAGCGCCGTCCCCGCCGAACGCGGCGCGCACGACGTTCACGCCCGATCTGGCGGGCGAGTACCGGCTGCGCCTGACGGTCACCGACGACGACGGCGACACCGACGAGTGCGAGACGCTGGTGCGCGCGATCAGCGGAGACGGCCTGCGCATCGAGGTGTTCTGGGACACCGACGGCACCGACATGGACACGCACCTGCTGCGCCCCGGCGCGCGCGCGTGGTTCGACGGATCCGACGACTGCTACTACGCGAACTGCGTCTCGTTCGGTGGCGGCTCGGGGCTGGCGTGGGGCGGGCCGGGCGAGAACGACGACCCCCGCCTCGATCTCGACGACACCAACGGCTTCGGTCCCGAGAACATCAACATCATGCGCCCGGGCGCGGGCACGTACCGCGTCGGCGTGCACGCGTTCCGCGGGTTCGCGCGGGTGACGGTGCGGATCTACTGCGGTGGCTCGACGACGACGCCGCGTCAGACGTTCGGTCCGGTCGCGATCGACGACCGCCGCGTGTGGCGCGTCGCCGACGTCGACATCACGGCGGCGGGCTGCACGATCCGCGATCTCGCGACCGCCGGCGGGCCGAACATCATCACGAACGAGATGGCCAACGCCGGCCCCTGAGCGCGGAGCCGCTCGGACGGTGCTCACTCGAGGCTGGGGCAGGTCGCTTCCGCGGGGGCGCTCTCGTTGTTCTCGTCGCGGCACTCGTGCAGCGTCTCGAGCGGCATGTCGCTCGGGTCGTTGAGCACCGCGACGAACTGGAAGGTCACGCGCTCCATCCCGGCGGGCACCGGGAAGTCGGGCGTCAGCGTCACGCGCTCGCTCTCGCCGGGCAGGAGCGGTCGCGTGGTCGTGGTGCGGCCGATCGCGGTGCGGGTCGCGCCCTCGACTCGATAGAACGTCACCGGCACACCGGCGGGCGCGCCCGCGGCGCCGCGGTTCACCACCCGCGCCGAGATCTGGATCGCCGACGGGCACGCGCGCGTGGTCGCGATCAGATCGGCGAGCACGAGGTCGGGCGCGTCGAAGAGCCCGTCGGGCTGCACGTTCTGCCGGAAGTTGTTGAGCGCCGGCACGGTCCAGTTCGCGACCTCGCGCGCGGGGATGCGGCCGTCCTCCTCGACGTTGGTCACGTGGTACGTGTGCTGGTTCCAGATCCGCCGCGTGCGGACCCACTCGCCGCGCGGATGGCCGAGCACGAGGATGCCGTTCGTCCCCGGGCTGCCGTCGAGGCATCCGAACGCGTAGTTGTTCGCCATCAGGATGATCTCGGCCTGATCGTCGGCGTCGACGTCGACGACGATCGGGTACTCGCGCAGCGTGCCGCTGGTGTTGCAGCGCTCGTAGAGCACGGCTCCGTCGGTGCCGCGGAACACGCGGAACGTGCGCTCGTCGTTGTAGAGCACCTCCGCGATCCCATCGCCCTCGAAGTCGAAGATGCTCGACCCGGTCACGCGCGAGCTGCGATCGACCGTCTCGTACCACCACTGCCGCATCCCGTCGTGACCGAAGATCACGTACGCGTAGCCGCCCGCGAACGCGATCTCGGGATACGGATCCTCGTCGAAGTTCGCGATCGTCGGAGGGCCGCCGCCGTTCGGGCTCGCGGACCACTGCGACATCAGCTCCATGGGGTTGATGTCGAAGGGGCCCCAGTGATCGTCGCCGGTGCGCGCGTCGACCGCGCGGATCGAGTGGTTGCCGCTGGTGACGATCACGAGCTCGGGATCTCCGTCGAGATCGAGATCGGCGATCGCGACCGGACCTCCGCTGATCGAGTCGCGCCCGGGCGCGCCCGCGGTGCGATCCCAGAGCGCGGTTCCGTCGTAGTCGTACGCGGCGTTGCTGCCGACCAGCTCGAGATCGGGATCGGCGTCGACGTTCGCGAGCGTCGTGTAGGTGCCGCCCGAGCCGGCCTCGTCGCGCAGGCGCCGCACCACGGTTCCGTCGGCGTGGGCGATCACGTACCGCACGACGATCTCGGGCGTGCCGTCGCCGTCCATGTCGCCGATCGCCGGCGCATCGAAGCCGCAGGGAACGTCGTTCGGCGCGGTGTCGAAGCGGCGCAGCACGGTCCCGGCGGCGCTGAGGATCATCAGGTGCCCGGGCGTGCGTGACGACGAGTTGCTCGACGAGCACACGGCCAGCTCGGGACCGAGCGAGCCCGAGTCGAGCTCCGCGATCGCGATCTCGCCGCCCGGCGAGGTGCGGAAGCCGGGATCGGCGGCCGGCCAGAGGCGCGAGCCATCGCGGCCCGAGACCGCGCGGATCACGCCCTGGTTCCAGTAGTCGCTCCCCGGGAACGAGTGGAAGACGACGTCGGGGATGTCGTCGCGATCGACGTCGCCGTCGCCGTCGTCGTCCGTGAGGTTGGCGACGACCGGCGCCATCATCACCTGATCGTTCGCGGGCACGACCTCGGCGTCGCCGGTCCAGCTCCACTCGACCGCGAGCTCGAGCGGACCGACCGGCGGGCGGTACTCGCACGCGGCGCCGGGCGCGCGCGGCAGGCAGCGCATCGCGGTCGCCTCGCAATACTCGCCCTCGGGGCACTCGGCGCTGCGGGTGCACGCATCACCGGGGACGACGCACGCGTCGAGGTAGCAGAGCTCACCGGCGGCGCAGCAGAGCTGGGCGTCGCCGGTGCCGCAGAGCGCGCGCTCACCGCACTCGAGCACGCAGCGATCGACGTCGCAGCGCTCGTCGGCGCCGCAGCACGAGCCGCCGCAGAGCGTGCTCGGTGCGCAGCACGAGTCGCCGCCGCAGACCTCGCCCTCGGCGCAGCACACGTCGCCGCAGGTGCGCGATGCGACGCACGGGACGATCGTCGCGCCGTCGATCGTTCCGCCGTCGGTGCGCGTGCGACAGACGCGATCGACGCACTCGAGCGTCGTGCCGCAGTTCGCGCTCGTCTCGCAGGGTGATCCCTCCCCCGGGCGCCTCGTCTCCCCCGAGCAGTCGCACCCGGTGAGCGCGAGCACGAACAGCGAGAGACCCAGCAGCGAAGCGATCGAGAGCGGAGAGGAAGAGCCGAGCGGCGCGCGCATCGGTCGATGATACGGCTTCGTGGGACGGTCGCGTGACGGTCTCATGGGACCGTCCCACGCGCCTCCTCGAAAGCCTTGCGAAACAGGCGTTCCACGCGTGGAACGGCCCGTGCTCAGGTCCTCGCGCCGCACACCGCGGAGGAGGTCTGACCACGATGAACCGTCGATACGTGATGCTCTTGCTCTTGGTCCTCGGTCTCGCCGGCTGCGGCTCCGACGCCGCGGATCCCGACGGCGGCGTCACGCCCGGCGCCGACGGCTCGATGGTCACGCCCGACGCCGACACACCCGACGCCGACACGGCAGGCTCCGACTCGAGCACGACGACGCCCGGCGCGTTCGCCTGCACCACCGGCACGCTGCTCTCGGGTCACCCCGAGCACGATGCCGAGGTCGGCGTGCACGCGAACGTCGGCGACCCGCTGCGCGGCGTCGAGGGCCGACCGCTCGGCTGGCGCGAGGTGATCTTCGTCGGCGACCGCATCGTCACCGTGGTCGGTCAAGAGGTGTGGACCAGTGACCTGAGCGCCGCCGCGCCGACCGTGCAGCGCGTCGCGGGCCTCGACGGACCGGGGCAGCAGCTGCTCGACGGTCCCTGCGCCGACGCGCGCTTCGCGAACCTGCAGGACCTCGCGGCGGACAGCGCGGGCTCGCTGTTCGTGATGGACCAGACCGGCAACGCCGTCCTGAAGATCACCAATCCGTTCGATCCCGCCACGTGCGCCGTCCAGTACTGGGCGGGCACCAGCACCGACACTCCCGGGATCACGCCGGACACCCCGCCGAACGTCGGTGAGACCGAGGGCCCGGGCGCGACCGCGCAGTTCGCGCTGCCGGGGCGCATGGCGATCGACGACGCGGACAACCTCTACGTGTGGGACGAGGGCAACTCGTCGATCCGCAAGATCGCGAGCGACTCGGACCACACGGTCTCGACGCTGACCGCCGTGGAGAGCGTGTTCGACGGCCGCACGCAGGACGTGCTCGTCGACTCGATGGTGGTGCTCGACGGCGTGCTCTACGTGTTCCAGCACGACACCGCGAACCAGACCATCCTCGAGTCGGTCGACCTCACGACCGGCGCGAAGGCCGACCTCTTCCGGGGTCGCGCCGACGTGTTCGGCTTCGCGTCCAGCGCGGCGCTGCAGAACGGCGGCATGGCGACCGACGGCGAGGATCTCTTCGTCTACTTCAAGGGCTCCATCTACTCCGTGACCCGCGCCGGCGTGATCACGCACATCGCGGGCGACGTCGACGTGCGCGGCACGATCGAGTTCGAGGGCGGCTACGATCCGGCGGTGCCGCACCCCGCGGCGGAGCTGCAGCTCGCCAACCGCGGCCAGTACGCGACGGCGGGCGCGGACTCCTGGCTCGGCATCGACGCGAACGACGATCTCTATTTCGTCGGCCTGGTGATGGACCCGTACGTCCAGAAGATCGAGTGCGGCCGCTGATCGCAGCGCGCTGAGATGCCCGATGCGCCCTTCCCGCTCGATACCGAGCCGGAGGGGCGCGCGCGTCACGAGGGAGGCGCGCGCGCCCGCTGCGGTGGCCGCGCGCGGCGCGATGTATACTCCGAGGGTGACGGTGAGCGAGCGAGAGCGCCGCCACTTCGCGGTGATCGCGGAGGCGAAGCGCGAAGAGCGGCAGGAGCGCATCCGCGAGGCGCTCGCCGAGCCCGCGGTGAAGCGCATCATCGACGGGCTCGAGCTCGGCGAGGCGATGCCGACGAGCCCCGAGCGAGAGGCCCTGCTCGACGAGCGTGCGCTCGGACAGGCCGAGCTCCAGCGGCGCGCGCGCCGTCTCGGACTGCGGCGCTGAGATGGCGACGGATATCCCGACGCTGCTCGCCGAGGCATGGGCTGCGCTCGGCGAGGCCGGCGCGCCGTGCGCGGTGATCGGTGGTTGCGCGCGCAACGCATATGCCGAGGTGCGCGCGACCAAGGACGTCGACCTCGTCGTCGACGCGGATCCGGAGAGCTACCCGCGCGTCGTCGCCGCGCTCGCGCGCCGTGGGTTCCGGCGCGGATCCGCGGTGGGCGGCGAGCCGGGCGCCGTGCCCGACCTCGAGCTGTTCCGTGACGAAGCGGGACGTCGCGTCGACATTCTCTTCGCTCACACGGACTTCGAGCGTTCCGCGCTCGCGCGTCGCGAGCGTCGCGAGCCGTACGCAGGGGTCGAGGTCTGGGTCGTCTCTCCGGAGGATCTGATCGTCTACAAGGTGCTCGCCGGGCGACCGCAGGATCGCCTCGACGTGCTCGCGATGCTCGGCGCGTTCGAGCAGACGGAACGCCGGATCGACTGGGCGTACGTGGAGCGCTGGTGCGACGCGTGGGACGCGCGGGACGCGCTGGATCGAGTGCGCGCCGAGCTGTCGTCGGGATGAATCACGGTCGCTCGATGCGCGCGAGCGAGGAATTCTCGCGATGCGAGCCCCGACGTCCGCGGCCTGTCCGTCCTGCGGGAAGGAACCTGGCCACTTCGGCAGTTTGCGGGACGTGCCCCGCTCGGCGACCTACAATTCGGCGGTGTCTCTTCCTGACCGCTCGCTCCCGGCGATCGCGACGGCCGCGCTGATCGCGTCGGTGGCGTGCCTCGCGTCGTGCGGAGGCGAGGGCACCGAGCCCGATGCGCCCGAGGGCACCTCGTCGACCGGCAGCGCCGTGGCGCCGACCGCCGCGTGCCCGGCGAGCGGCGATGCCC
>JALYRN010001066.1 GCA_030855295.1 Myxococcota bacterium
CGCCCCGATCGGCGCGTCGATGCTCGCGTTGATCGCGAGCGTCGCGTGGTGCGCGCGACGATCCGGCCCGCGACGAGGCTCGCGCCGAACTGCCGCGTTCCGAGGTCGACACCGGAGGTGAGGTCCACGCACGTTCCCCAGCGGCGCGCGGTCGACGTCGCGCGTTCTGATTCGCGCCGTCGTCCTCAGCGAGGTCGCGCGCGAACCGGCGGGGGGTCACTGCGCAGGCGTCTCGACGAGCTCGTACGCGCGCGCCGAGGGCCCCCTCGGCGAGCGGAGCAGTCGCGCCGGCGGCCACGCCACCACGGCGTCACCGACCCGGATCGACCAGCCGCGATCCGTCGAACCGGGGGAGACGTCGACCACGCCATCGGCGCTCGTCATCCCGACGCCCAGCGGCACGCGGGTGCCGTGCTCGCCGACCTGATAGCCCACGAGCTCCCCGGTGAGCGGACGGATCTCGCCGTCGCCCTCTCCGCGCCGATGATACTCACCCGACCGGATCTGCGCGGCCGGCAGCGGCCGGTCGATCGCCACTGCCGTTCGAGCGCTACCACCGCGAGCTCGCGCTCCCGCCCTGACCCCCGAGCCCGAGCGCACTCGCCCGCGCCACCGCTGACGAGGCTGATGACCTCGCGGACGTCGCGGGCCGGAGCGGGCATGCCCTCCAGCGCAGAGACGATGCACGCGCGCTCGTAGAGGTCGAGGTCGGGCTCGTCGCCCAGGAGCTCGACCGAAAGCGCGTAGTGGTCGCCCCGAAGCGCCGCGATGATGCGTGTCGTCGTACAGGGCCGACACGCCCTCACGTCGGCGCGACGTGTCGCGACGAACGCGCGCACCGGGTGGCGATCGCGCTCGCGCGTGTGGCGGAGCCGAGCGCGAACCCCGACCGGCAGCCCGCGATCGACACCGCGCCTGCCACCAGCAACACGAGCGAGAGCTTCGACGGGGACGTCATGGCCGCCGACGATACACCGGCGATCGCGGTCCGCTCCGTCGTCACCCAGCGCACGGCCGCGGTGCTGCACAGAGGGCGACCAGAGACTGGACGGCGGGCTCGCGCGAGCGTGACCTCGGCGGGCGCTGGGCGCGGGGTCGGTGCCGCGCGCGTGCTGGAGATCGCGAGGATCGTGGGCATTCGTGCGCGCGCACGGGATGTGCTCACGATGCGCGCATGCGCGCATCTCTCCTCGTCCTCGCCGTCGCCCTCGTCGGATGCAGCCAAGGCGGCGCGGCGCTGCCTCCCACCAATCCCGACCTGATCCCGGAGGCGAGCGTCACCGGGGCGATGATCGTCAGCGAGTGGGCGGTCGACGGCGGGCACGCGCTCGCGCCGGCGCTCGAGATCGAGACCGGCGCGACGCGGATCGGGCTCTTGGTCGTGCTGCACGAGGCCGGGCCGGGGCCGCGCATCGAGGTGCGCGGGGTGCGCGCCGACGGAAGCGCGAGCGCGTGGTCCACGCTCGAGACGACGTTCGAGGAGCCCGATCAGCGGGTGCAGCGGCTCGACCTCGACTTCGTCGCGATGCGCGCGGAGCTGCGGGTGGCCGCCGAGGATGCGCCGCGGATCGCCACGCTGACGTGGTCGGCGCTGGTGCCTCCGCCGTCGTTCGCGACGCGCGCGCCCGAGGGCGAGGTGGGGCTCGCGAGCGCCGAGCTGCGCGAGGATCTGCGCGCGATGGGGGTGCGCGATCGGGCGGCGTGGGGGGCGCGCGCGACGCGCTGCACGAGCCGCGATCCCGCGAAGTACCGCATCGCGATCCACCACACGGTCACGCCGTCGGGCGGCGACATCGCGTCGCGCCTGCGGGGCATCCAGGCCTATCACATGGACTCGAACGGCTGGTGCGACGTCGGCTATCACTTCCTGGTCTCGCTCGACGGAACGCTGTGGGAGGGCCGCGAGCTCGATCTGCTCGGCACCCACGTGCTCTCGAACAACACGGGCAACGTCGGCATCTCGTACATCGGGTGCTTCCACTCGAGCGGGTGCAGCACGTACACGCCGTTCACGCCGCCCGATGCGATGGTCGACAGCGGCGGCCGGCTCGCGGGCGCGATCGCGCGCATCTACGGGATCGCGGTCTCGCCCGAGACCGTGAAGGGCCACCGCGATCATTCCGGGCAGACGACGTCGTGCCCTGGCGATCACCTGCACTCGCGGCTCGGCCGCATCCGCGAGCTCGCGAGCGGGCCGAGCTCGCCGCGCTTCCGCGGCGTGTACGTCGAGCAGTCGTTCCCGCTCGCGCGCGATCCGTTCGAGATCGCGGCGGGCGCGACGGTCGCCGGGCACATCGATCTGCGGAACGAGGGCACCGAGACCTGGCATCCCGGCACGACCTTCCTCGGCACGACGATGCCGCGCGACGTCGCGAGCCCGCTCGCCGCGCCCGACTGGATCTCGCCGAACCGCGCGGCGAGCGTCGATCGGGTGGTGGCGCCCGGCGAGGTCGGCCGGTTCGCGTTCTCGGTGCGCGCTCCCGACGCGCTCGGCGATCACCCGCAGTTCTTCACGCTGGTTCAGGAGGGCGTCGCGTGGTTCTCGGATCCCGGCGAGGGCGGCCCGCCCGACGATCTCCTGCAGGTGCGGGTGACGAGCGTCGCCGCGCCCGAAGTCGACGCCGGCACCGAGGTCGACGCCGGCGTGCCGTCCGGCAGCGACGCAGGAGTGAGCGCGGGCGACGCCGCGATCGCGCGCCGCGACGGCGGCGAGGTCGGGACCTCCGATG
>JALYRN010000213.1 GCA_030855295.1 Myxococcota bacterium
GCCGTCACGCGCGGCGGTTCCGTCGCCGGCCGTGCCCTCCCCTTCGGCCACGCGTCAGCCGACGCTCGAGCTCGCCGAGGACGACGGCTTCATGTCGCCGGCACCCACCCCCGCCCCCGCGCCCCGCGCGCCCAGCGGCTCGATGGCCGCCGCGGCGAGCGCGACGTCGAGCAACGGCGAGATGGCCGGCAAGCTCTCGGGCCTCGGCCTCTCCCCGGATCAGATCGACGGCGTGCTCGCGCTCTCGCGCGAGGTGATCGAGCGCGTGGTCTGGGAGGTGGTGCCCGACCTGGCCGAGACGATCATCCGCGAAGAGATCCGCCGCCTCACCTCGCAGTGATCCGCGCCCGTCCTTGCTCCGGCACCCGGTAGCCGGTACGCCTCGCCTCCACCTCCGTGCCCATCACGGAGGAGAGGCGACGCGACATGAGCAAGCCGTTCCGTACGATCGACCCGCAGGCCCTTCCGCCGCACTTCGACGCGCCCGCCGCGGAGACGCGCTGGGATCAGGCGTGGGAGCAGGCCGGGCTGCACCGCTGGGATCCCACGCGCGGCCGCGACGAGACCTTCGTCGTCGACACGCCGCCGCCGACCGTCTCGGGCTCGCTGCACGTCGGGCACGTCTTCTCGTACACGCAGACCGACGTGATCGTCCGGCAGCGCCGCATGCGCGGGATGAACGTGTTCTATCCGATGGGCTGGGACGACAACGGCCTGCCCACCGAGCGACGCGTCCAGAACTACTTCCACGTGCGCTGCGATCCGACGCTGCCGTACGAGCCCGAGCTGCGCCTCGAGCAGTCGTCGCTCAGCGATCAGGAGCGCAAGAAGACGCCGCCGCGGATCGTCTCGCGGCGCAACTTCATCGAGCTCTGCGGGCAGGTCACGCACGAGGACGAGAAGGCCTTCGAGGCGCTCTTCCGGCGCATCGCGCTCAGCGTCGACTGGACGCAGGTCTACGCGACGATCGACGAGCGCTGCCGCACGCTCGCGCAGCGCTCGTTCCTCGATCTCTTCGAGAAGGGGCACGCGTACACGCTCGAGGCCCCGACGATGTGGGACGTCGACTTCCAGACCGCGCTCGCGCAGGCGGATCTGAAGGACGAGGAGCGCCCCGGCGCGTTCCACCACATCGAATTCGCGGTGGAGGGCGGCGGCTCGTTCACGATCGCGACGACGCGCCCGGAGCTGCTGCCGGCGTGCGTCGGCGTGACGGCGCATCCCGACGACGAGCGCTTCCAGAAGTACTTCGGCAAGCGCGCGATCACGCCGCTCTTCAAGGCGCCGGTTCCCATCTTCCCGAGCGAGCTCGCGGATCCGAAGAAGGGCACCGGCATCCTGATGGTGTGCACGTTCGGCGACGCGACCGACGTGCACTGGTGGCGAGAGCAGAAGCTCGCGCTGCGGCAGATCATCGGGCGCGACGGCCGGCTGCGGCCGATCGAATTCGGCACCGAGGAGTATCCGTCGCTCGAGCCCGCCGCCGCGAGTGATCGGTACGCGCAGCTGTCCGGCAAGAGCGTCGCGCAGGCGCAGAAGCTCGTGGTCGAGATGCTGCGCGATCCCGCGGGCAGCGCGACCGGCGAGGGCGCACCGCTCCAGGGCGAGCCCAAGCCGATCACGCACGCCGTCAAGATGTACGAGAAGGGCGAGCGCCCGCTCGAGTTCGTCACGACGCGGCAGTGGTTCGTGAAGCTGATGCGCCAGAAGGAAGCGCTGCTCGAGAAGGGGCGCGAGATCCGCTGGTGGCCCGAGTTCATGCAGGCGCGCTACGCGAACTGGACCGAGAACCTCGGCCTCGACTGGTGCGTCTCGCGGCAGCGCTACTTCGGCGTGCCGATCCCCTGCTGGTACCCGGTGCAGGCCGACGGAACGCTCGACTACGAGCACCCCATCCTGCCCTCGGCCGCGCTGCTGCCGGTCGATCCGCTCAGCGACGCGCCTCCCGGGTTCATCGAGTCGCAGCGCAACCAGCCGGGCGGCTTCAGCGGCGATCCCGACGTGTTCGACACGTGGTTCACCAGCTCGATGACGCCGCAGATCGGCTCGGGCTGGGTGCTCGATCCCGAGCGCCACGCGAAGCTCTTCCCCGCCGACATCCGCCCGCAGAGCCACGAGATCATCCGGACCTGGGCGTTCTACACGATCGCCAAGGCGCTCCTGCACGAGTCGACCGTGCCCTGGAAGAACGTCGTCATCAGCGGCTGGATCCTCGATCCCGACCGCAAGAAGATGAGCAAGAGCGCGGGCAACGTCGTCACGCCGATCGACCTGCTCGACACGTACACGTCCGATGCGGTCCGTCACTGGGCGGCCTCGGCGCGCCTCGGCACCGACACCCAGTTCGCGTCCGAGCAGGAGCTCAAGAACAAGAAGTGGCGCTCGGGCCTCGAGGGCAAGCGCCTGGTCACCAAGCTCTTCAACGCCTCGAAGTTCGTCCTCGGCCAGAGCGCGGAGCCCGGCGAGATCACCGAAGAGCTCGACCTCGCCTTCGTCGCCGAGCTGCGCGCGCTGGTCGTGAGGGCGAGCGCGAGCTTCGACGAGCTCGACTACGCGGGCGCGCTCCAGGCCACCGAGCAGTTCTTCTGGTCGCGCCTGACCGACACCTACCTCGAGCTCGCGAAGTTCCGCGCGCGCGGCGACGTCGGCGACGCGAAGGGCCGCACCAGCGCGGTCGCCGCCCTGCGCCTCGGCCTGAACGTGCTGCTGCGTCTCTTCGCGCCGGTGCTGCCGTACATCACCGAAGAGGTCTGGAGCTGGGCCTTCGCCGAGGAGACCGCCCATCCCAGCATCCACCGCGCGCCGTGGCCGACCGAGGCCGAGCTCGCCTCGATCCCGGCGCCCGCCGACGCCGGCTCGCTGCAGATCGCGATCGATCTCCTCACCGCGATCAACAAAGCGAAGACCGAGAACGGCGCGAGCGTCGGCCGCATCGTAGACGCCCTCGAGGTGCGCGCCAGCGCCGACACCGCGCGCCGCATCGAGCCCGTCCTCGCCGACGTCCTCGCGAGCACCCGCGTCCGCGCCCACCAGATGCCCGAGGCCGACGTCGAGGGCTTCGAGGTCGCCGCGATCGCGATCGCCCCCAAGGAACCGAAGGAGCCCACCGCGAGCTGAGCCGCGGTTGGTTGCGCTCAGTTGATCAGCAGATTGCGAGCGCCGCCTGCCGGTCCATCGGTGACGTGCCGCCCCAGGCGCTCGCGCAATGCACGCGAAGCGTCCATCTCGCCGAGCCGTTCGTGCGCTTGCGCTGCCTGAATGGCCGCGAGCGCGCTGTGGCGGTGCCACGGCTCGCCGAGCGCGAACAGCTTGTCGGCGGCCGCGCCGCAGAGACGCGCCGCCTCTCGGAGCTCACCCGTCACCAACTTGATGGCGCCGACGTTGCTCTCGCTGGCGGCCGTCTGCGGCGCCGCCGTTCCGAGCCACGCAGCGCGCAGAGCTCGCGCCGCCTCCAAGTGCGAGAGCGCCGCGACCGTATCGTCAGCCGCGAGCTCCGCCGCGCCGAGCGCGTTGAGCGATGCAGCCATCCGCGGGTCGCCCTCCGTCAACGACACGCGCAACCGAACAGCCTCCTCGAAGAAGGCGCGCGCCTGCTGCGGCCGACCATCACGCCATGCCGCGACCCCGCGCGCGTGCGCCAGCGCACCCGCGTAGTCCTCACGCGGCTCCAGCACGATCTCGTGCGGCCGCGGCACGTCGAGGAACTCCAACAGCGAGGTCGTGCGAGTCAGCGACGAGCAATCGTGCAGCTCCAACATCGGCAGCGTGCTCAGCGGGCCGCCGCTGATCTGCGAGGTGTCGGCGACGATCGCCAGAGCATGACCACCCGCGCGGTGCCATTCGAGGAACTGCGCGGTCCACTCGCTCATCGTGAACCACATCTTCATCAGCGAAGACGACACCACGATCAGATACGTGCCCTGCTGCTCAGTCGCGGTCGGAAACGGCCCCGGCTGCTCGACGGTGATCGCGCGCACCCGCGAAGAGAGGGCGCCGTACGCATCGCAGATCTCAGCGACCACGCTCGCGTCGCGCTCGGAGCACCACACGACAATCTCGTACGCGTGCCTCATTCCGGAAGCATCGGCGAGATCGCGGTCGGACGGTCCGTCATCGTTCCATCCGCGAGCTGACCGTCGTTCCGGCCCCACGCGTACAGCCGCCCGTCGGCCGTGACCCCTACGGTGTAACCGCTGCCGGCGCTGAGCTGCGCGAGAGACGGCACACCGGATGCCACGACAAAGGTGGTGCGATCGAAGCCGGTGCCGTCGCCGACGCCATCTCCCTCACCCCAGCACACCGCGCGCGCACCGTCCGCGGCGCAGCTGTGCGCGGAGCCGGCCGCAATCGCGATCGCGCCGGACAGTCCCGACACCCGCCCGGCCCGCGTACGCGGCGTCATCGTGCTGCCGTCGCCGAGCTGCCCTGATCCGTTCGCGCCCCAGCACCAGACCTCGCCGGTCGACAGACGAGCACACGTATGAGCGCCGACGGCACCGGCGGCGATCGCGCTCACGCCGCTGAGCCCGATCACCTCGGTCGGTCGCGTCGCCCCACCCGTCGCCGCGTTCCCGAGCTGGCCGGATGCGCCGTCGCCCCAGCATCGGACCGTTCCGTCTGTGCGCACCGCGCACGTGTGCAGCAGACCAAGCGCGAGATCGGAAGCCGCCCCCAGCGTCGTCACCGTGACCGCGGTGCCGCTGTCCTCGAGCGTTCCGTTCCCAAGCTGTCCTGCACCGTTGAAGCCCCAGCAAGCAACCGAGGTCCCGCTGCGCGCGCAAGCGTGCAGTCCGCCACACTCGACCTCAGTTGCGCTCGGGACCCCGGATACGGGCTGAGGCGTCGGCGCGCTCGGCATCGCCGTCGATCCGGTCCCGAGCTGGCCCGCGTCGTTCTTGCCCCAGCAGACCACGCGACCGGTCGCACGGACGGCGCACGTGAAGTCGTCGCCCGCGCCGATGTCGGTTGCGTCCGTGAGCCCGGTCACCGCCACGAATCTAGTCCGAGTGTCGATGGTGCCGTCCCCGAGCTGACCGAACTCGTTGTTGCCGGAGCAGTACACCCGACCGCTCGAAGTTCGCACGCACGCGTGGCGTGTTCCGGCAGCGACCTCGGCGGGATCGTCGCATCCCGCTGCCCCGCAGAGCCATGCGCATGCAGTGCCCGCCGTGTCCTCGTCGACGCCACGATCGCAGTCGTTGTCGACCTGGTCACACTGCTCCGCCCGGTCGGGATGGCACTCCCCGCAGGCGTCGTCACAGTCGTTTCCCATCGCGACATACCCCGTCGGAATCGCACCGCAGGTCGTCATCGACATCGAAGAGTCACCGAATCCGTCACCGTCCTCGTCTCGATAGACCGTGAGCTCCTCACAGGCGTCGATCGGGCTCGCGTCTCGCCCCGTCCCTCCATCGTCGTCGGGACGACCGATCACGCTTCCATCCGGAAGAGCGCACGAGCCGTTGGGCAGGGTTTCGGTGTCGGGGGGACACACGCAGCGCATGCGCGCCTCGTCCCAGGCGAAGACGCCGCAGGTGATGGGCTCGTCGCACCCGGCGAGCGCGACGAGACTGATGAGCACGAGAGCATCGCGATTCATCGTCATCTCCTCAGAACCAACCTGACACGGCGATCCCGAGCCGGTCGGCATCCACGCGGAGCGTGACCGCGGGTCGCACAGGGTCAGTCCTCGTGACGGACTG
The DNA here is from genome assembly GCA_030855295.1 of Myxococcota bacterium. Lineage (GTDB taxonomy): Bacteria > Myxococcota_A > Polyangia > Polyangiales > Sandaracinaceae > Sandaracinus. Next base: position 5,703 of record JALYRN010000213.1, read on the forward strand.
GATCCATGCCGTGATCGGAACGGCCAAGAGCGGCGCGGCGTGTTCGAGCACGAGGGCACCAAGCAGCCACGTAGGGCTTCGGCGAGCACACCCGTCCGGGGTGGTGGCCGTGTTTCCGTAGCACGCGCCATCGGTCGCCATCAGCGCCACCCCGATCGTCGCGACAACGACACCCGCCCCACCGACGACCCACGTCCACCACGGAACGTCTTCGCTCACCTGCGACGTCAGAAGCGCCGTGCCGGCGAGCGTGAGGGCGCTTCCTGCGGCGCCGGCGATCAGCACCGGCGTGCGCGCGGCATCGAACTCGCGTTGTCTCTGCTGGAGCTCGTCTGGCGTGCCCGCGCCGTTCAGATCCTGTCCGCGTGCATCCACCTCGGACCAGAAGTACCAGGCGATGCCGAGCCCGACGACACCAACGGTGAGGAGCGAGCCATCGTCGACCACAGGATCGAGACGCCGCTCACGAAGCTCGGCGGGTTCTTGAGCCAGTAGCTCTCGATGTACTCCTCGAAGAGCTTCCGCTTGCCCTCGAAGAGGCCGACGTCCTCGGCGAACATCGTGAAGAGGCAGCGCATCAAGAAGCGCGCGATGGTCTCGGGCGGGTGACCCGACTTCTCCAGCGTCTTCGCGAGGTCGGCGAGCGTCTCCGCGATCGCGCGCGTCACGCTCGCCTGCCGCTTCGAGGGGTCGAGCGTCGCCGGCTGCGAGAGCGCGGCGCGCAGCATGGCGCGCTTCTCCTCGTTGCGGAGGTCGCCCATGAAGATGCGATGCCGCGGTCCGTCGGGGAACGGTCGCCAGTGGGTCGAACCGTCGAACGTCGCGTGCAGCTCGAACACGTGGCCGACGTCGCACACGATCAAGAACGGCGGCGGCTCGGGGAGTGTCAGCGCGTAGCCGCGTGCCTGCCCTAGCGCCTTCTGCATTTCGAGATTCCACATGGGCGTGTCGCGCTTCGCGAAGCCCTTGCCGCTCTCGGCCGCGCCCTGCTTGCTCTCGAGGACGAAGCAGCCCTTGCGGTACACGTCGATCCAGTTCGCGCGCGCGTCGCCGTCGGCGAGCGGCATGTGCACGCGCCGCTCGAACACGTAGTCGTCCTTGCGCGGATCGTTCGTCGCGGGGAACGGATGCGGCAGGTCGAGCACGTCGCAGAGCTCGGTGAAGAACATCTGCGCGTTGGCCTTCTCGGAGCCCGCCGAGCCCGTCCAGGTCGCGAGGAACGAATCGAGGGTCGCCATCGACGCCGAGGATACTCGGCAGCGCCCCGAGGACAGCACCGATGGTTTGCAATTCGCGACCCCAGCAGCCAGGCTCGCCACGAGAGTCGCACGGAGCCACATGGGACTCAGCGCACGATCGCCGCGCCGGCGCCCCGGCAAGCCCCTCCGCGTCGAGCCGTGGGCATCGGACAGAGCGCCCGGAGAGATCGGCGACCAAGCCGAGTACGTGGGCAGCCCCGAGCACAAAGCGTACGTGAATCCCGTGCTCGGAGAAGCGCCCCAGCCGCGATCAGACGCCAGTCGCTGCGACGAGTACGCGGCGGAAGAGTGGCCGAGGTTCACGCTCTCCCTTCGCGCTGCGATCTGCGCGGGATGTGTCTCTGGCGTCGACGCCCACGGTTGGCCGCGGCACGTCTGGGGCTGGCACGACGGTCGCTTGTTCCAGGCCCGCCACCGGACGGACCCGCCCGGCAATCGCTACAAGGGTTGGTGGATCGAGGAGGAAGAGCGGCCCGATGATCCCGAAGGACGGCTCGATCGGCTGCGCCGCGCCGCGCTAGAGCCCCAGGAGTGACATGACGCTCCGGTTCGAATGGGAGTGGCTGGACGCGCCCGGCGTCCGCGTCGCATCGCATGCCGCCTCGTGGGCGCGCCTCGAGATCTGGCTCGGAGACACCTGCGCGACGCGCGTCGAGGACCTCGCGACGCGCTCGGTGCGGACCGGGATCTACGTGCCGCTCGCGCCGCTCGCCGATTGGCTGGTGCAGAATTGGTGGTTCCTGACGGAGGAGACCGCCCTCGGGGATCGATCGTCCTCGGCGAGGCTGGCGAGCCCCGAGGCAAGGCGCTGGTTCGCGCGGCACAACCTGCTCTTCGCGCGCGAAGGAGCACCGATGCCCGATCTGACGATCGCGCGCGCCGACGCCGAGCACGCGCTCGTGCGACTGTGCCGCGATCCCCGTCCGATCGGTGGCTATCCCGTTCGCTTCATCGAAGAGCGCGAGTTGCTCGTCGCCCGTGCGGCGCTCGCTGGCGAGCTGCGACGCTTCGTGGGGGCGGCGGTCTCGCGTCTCGAGGGATGCGGCGACGCGGACGCGACCGAGCTGCGCGAGGGCTGGCGGAGATTGTCGACCTGCGCGGGCGATGACGCGCGACTGATGGCGCGAGCCGCAGCGCTCGGGCTCGACGGAGCCGATCCGCTCGCTGTCGACGACGCCCTCGCCGGACAGCTTGCGTACGGGTTCGACGGGCTTCCTCCGAGCGCAGTGGACGACCTGCTCGAGGGCGTAGCGGCTCCGGCGCGCGCGCTCGCTCGGGCGCGCGAGGTAGCGAGAGTGCGCGAGATCCATCGGGCACCTCTCGCGGCCGAGCTGCCGTCGACCACGAGGTCGGGCTCGGCGCTGCTGCGAGCGCGAGCGCAGCTCGGATCCGCGCGCGCGAGCACCGCGACGATGCCGGCGCACGAGGCCGGATGGCGCCTCGCGCGAGCGCTGCGATCCGACGTCCTCGCCCTCGCGAACGACGCGGCGAGCGCGACCGTCGAGGACGCGCTCGCCGGCGTGCTCGGCGTCGAGCACCACGACGCCACGTTCGACGACTCGTTCCTGCGCGGCTGGGTCGACGCGCCTGAGCACGGCGTCACGATGGCGCTCAGTCCGGCACGGACCTCGACGCGGCGGTTCCTCGCGGCGCGCGGCGTGGCGCTCGCGCTGCTCGGCGGACGTGAGCGCGTGATCACCGACGCCCAGTCGAGGAGCCAGCGGATCTCGCGGGCGTTCGCGACCGAGCTCGTCGCGCCGATCGCGTATCTCGAGGCGCGAGTCGAGGGGCCAGTGGTGTCCGTCGCCGCGGTGAACGATCTCGCGCGGGCCCTCGGCGCGCCGCGCCAGGCGGTGATCCACCAGATCGAGAACCACGACCTCGCAATGGTCGAGTAGCTCGCTCGGCGCCTCCGCGAACTGTCGCACCGCGCGCGAGATTGCCTCGATGTCGCACAGGTACGCGCGGCTCACGCCGAGGTTCGCCGCGAACGCGGCGAGAG
>JALYRN010000214.1 GCA_030855295.1 Myxococcota bacterium
CGCTCGGGCCGAGGGCGTCGAGCACGCCGAGCGGCGCCAGCACCGCGCACACCGCGGCCATGCCGATCAGCCCGAAGAGCTTCTCGACCACGAGCACGCCCGCGCTCCCCGCGACGTCGCCGGTGCGGCGCGCGATCTCGAAGCCGCGCCAGCCGTCGAGCCCGGTGGTCGACGGGGTGAACGCACCGACGAAGCGCCCGATCAGGAACGAGCGCAGCAGCCACGGCAGAGGCTGCGAGAGCCCGCGCGCATCGAGCAGCACGCGCCACCGCGCGACGCCCGAGAGCACCGCCGCGAAGTGGAGCGCGATCGCGACGAGGATCGGCAGCGGCGCGAGCGCGAGCAGCCGCGCGCCGAGCGCGTCCATCCCCTCGCGCTGCGAGATGTCTGCGATCAGCCAGCCGAGGAGGCCGACCGAGATCGCAGCCTTTCCGGCGAGCAGCAGCCGAGCGCGACGCTTCATCGAAGCCTCTTCGCTAGCCGTGCCCGGAGGAGCGGTCAAGTTCTCCGGGCGCGCGTGGTCGACGATGTGGTGCTACGCCGCACCGCACACGCCGAGCGGATCGCGACAGGCGGCGTCAGCGCCGCGCGACGATGAGGAGCGCGTTGCGATCGGGGTCCCGCAGGAAGAACATCGGAGGCACGGGCGGAGGCGCGCGCAGGACCTCGGGATCGACGTCGACCCCGCGCGCGCGGAGGATCGCGTGCGTCGCGTCGACATCGTCGACCTCGAAGCTGATGCAGGTCGGATTCGAGCCGGTCGGGAGCGCGTGCCGCGGCGGCGCGAGCGAGATCGCCGCCTGACTACCGGGCGGCGCGACCTCGACCCAGCGATCCCCGTTCCCGAACGGCACGTCGGCGCGCTTCTCGAAGCCGAGCTTCTCCACGTAGAAGGCGATCGCGCGATCCTGATCGGTCACCGGAACGATCACGTTGGCCATCGGTCCGATGGCGAGCGCGGGGGTCTTCTGCTTCTTCTCGTCGATCATGGGTCCTCCTCGGGGGTTCCGAGGTGAGACTGATCGCGGGACCGGAGATCATCGGTCGCGCGCGGCGATCACGCGACGCGCACGCCGTCGATCTCGGCGACGCCGTAGTCGCCGAACACTGCGCCGCCCGCGCCGTACGACCCCTCGAGGCCGTACGCGCGCAGCAGGCTGACGTGCAGGTTCGGAAGCGGCGCGCCGGCGGCGGCGATCTGGCGGCCGGTCGTGGAGATGACGTCCTGTCCGCCGAAGAGCAGCGGCGAGTTCGACTGGTGCGCGTGGCTGCTGCCCTCGCCCATGCTCGGGATGCAGAGCACGATGGTGTCGTCGAGCAGCGTGCGACCCTCGGTGCTCGGTGTCTCCGAGAGGCGCGTCAGCAGCTGCGCGATCTGATCGGAGTGCCAGGTCTCCACCAGCGAGAGCCTCTCGTAGTCGGTGGTGTTGGTGTAGTGCGAGAGGCCGTGGTGGGTGCCGGGCGCGGAGAGGAAGTCGTGCGAGCGACCGCTCAGCCCGAACTCGATCATGAACGACAGGATCCGCGTCTGATCGCACTGGAACGCGAGCGTGACGAGCTCGTGGAACGCCGCGACGCGCTCGGGATAGCCGAGCGAGCCCGCGGGTCCCTCGAGCGGCACCGCGCACGACGACGTCGGTGACGTCGACAGGCTCCGCTCGAGCGCGCGCAGCGACGTGAAGTACTGGTCGAGCCGCGAGCGATCGTCGCGGCCGAGCTGCCGCTGCAGCGACGTCGCATCGTCGCGGACCGAGTCGAGCACCGAGGTGATCGTTCTGCGGCGTCGCTCGCCCGCCTCGCCGCTGAGGCCGTCGGTCCCACTGGTGAAGAGCCGATCGAACGCCGCCACCGGATCGATCGTCGGCAGCAGCGGCGCGCCCGCTCCGGCCCACGCGACGGTCTGCGTGTACGCGCACGACGCGCCGCCGACGTCGCACGGGCCGGGCTCGCCCGCGCTGAGCTGCAGCGACTTGAAGCGGGTCGGCGGATCGAGCTCGTTCGCGATCACCTGGTCGAGCGAGATCGAGTTCTTGATGCCGACGAGGTCGGGGATCCGCGTGCCGGTCATCACCGTGCACGTGCCCATCGCGTGCGCGGCGCCCGGGCTCTGGCGCGCCGCTTCGTTGTCGAGGTCCACGAGCGAGAGGCAGCGGCTCGCGAAGGGCTGGAGGCGCGCCGACTGCGCGGGGAACGTGAGCCCGCCCGCCGACGCGCTCGGCACCCACCACTCCGGGCGCCGGCCGTTCGGGAGGTAGTACACCAGCAGGCGCGGCGGCATCTCCGCGGCGCGCACCCGGCTGCGCCCGAAGTACTCGAGCATCGGCAGCGCGACCACGGTGCCGAGCGCGCCCTGCAGGAGGCGCCGGCGGGTCAGGCCCTTGCGTGTCGTCGTCGTCGTCATCGCGTGGCACCTCGGAGCGGAGCACGGAAGGCAGGTGTCAGGACGATCGCGCGGATGAGCTCGGGCACGGTGTGGCCCTCGCGCGTCGCGAGCTGCGCGAGCTCCGCGAGCTCCTCGTGCTCGCCGTCCGCGAGCGCGCGCCCCACCGAGTACGAGAAGAGCTTGCGCGAGACGCACTCGACGAAGCGCTCTTCGTCGAGGATGCGCGAGAGCTGCTCGGCGCCCTCGAAGGTCGCGCCGTCGGGCAGCTCTCCGAGCGTGTCGAGCATCGGCTCGGTGGTGCGCGGGCGTCCGACCCCGTCGAACTCCTCGAAGCCCATGCCGAGCACGTCGAGGAACGCGTGGCAGCTCGCGCAGGTCGGATCGCTGCGGTGCCGCTCGAGCGCCTCGCGCACCGACGCCACCTCGCCCAGCTCGATCGGCTCGATCACCAGCCCCGCGGGCGGCGACGGAATCGTCTGGCAGAGGATGCGATCGGAGACCCAGCGGCCGCGCTTGATCGGCGACGAGTGCTCGCTGTCGGACTCCACGGTGAGCCACGCGCCGAGCGACAGGATCCCCGAGCGCCCCAGACCCGACGCGTCGACGCGCACGAGCTCCTCGCTGTCGACCGCGGGCAGGCCGTAGTGCGCGGCCAGGCGATCGTTCAGGTACGCGAAGTCCGAGCGGAGCATCGCGCTCACGGGCTGACCGTTCGCGAGGAAGTCGGCGAAGAAGAGCCTCGACTCGGCCTCCATCGCGGTGCGGACCGCGGGGTCGAAGCCGGGATAGACCGTCTCGCTCCGCGCGACCGTGCGGAGGCCACGCGTCGAGAGCCACTGCTCGACGAAGCCGTCGAGGAGGCCCTCAGCCTTCTCGTCCGCGAGCATCCAGTCGACGGTCTCGGCGAGGCCCTCTTCGGTGGTGAGCTCGCCCGACGCGGCGACGGCGAGGAGCCGCTCGTCGGGCATGGTGCTCCAGAGGAAGTACGACAGCCGGCTCGCGAGCACGTACGGATCGAGCCAGTCGCGGCTCGTCGCCTCGCTCTCGCGCGTGACGCGGTACACGAACTTCGGCGAGGTCAGGATCGCGCGCAGCACGAGGCGGAGCGCCTGGTCATCGGGCTCGCCGGCGGCGCGCAGCTCGGCGAAGAGCGCGAGCAGCGACGCGCGCTCGTCCGGCGCGATCGGACGGCGCCACGCGCGCCGCGCGAACGTCTCGACGATGCGCGCGTAGCAAGGGTCCTCGCCGCCGGCGGGCGCGCAGACGTAGACGAGGTCGCGCCCGGGGCCCGGCACGATCGTGTCGGCGCGCACCTCGACCCAGCGGACGATCACATCGTTCGAGATGTTCGCCGGCGCGTCGTTCACGAAGTTGAGCGGCGAGTAGCGCAGCACGTGGGGCCCCGCGGTGAGCACGACGGAGTGCGAGTGCGCCTCGACCGACGCCGCGCTCCCGCGGATCGCGAAGTCCTCGACCACCACGCCGTCGAGCTCGAAGCGGATGGTCGGCACCGGCGCGCTCGAGATCACGCTGCCGCCGGCGACCAGCGTCACCGTCGCGCCGCCGGCGGGGACCGTCACCGTAAGCGCGAGCACGTTGCCCTGGAGGCGCCATAGATCGCCGACCGGGAAGCCGCCCGCGCCGACGTCCTGCGGCCGCACGCGGTGCACGTACTCGGGGCGATCGTCGAGCGCGTCGTCGATCACCAGGCGCGCGGTCGAGTAGTACTGATCGAGCAGCGTCGGCGTGAGCTGGAGCGCATCGACCTGGTTGTCGAAGCCGTTCGACTCGCTGTCGGGCGGGAACGAGTCGGCGGGCCGCAGGCGCGTGCCCAGCAGATCGCGGACGGTGTTGTTGTACTCGAGCTGGTTCAGCCGATGGAGCGGCTGCGGCTCGAGGACGATCGGCGGCAGCGGGCCGGGGCCCGCGGGCGCTCCTCCGAGCTCTCCGATGCAGCCGGTCGGCGCGAGCGTCGCGAGCCCCGCGGCGAGCAGGACGAGACGGATGGGGCGAGGCGATCGGGCGGGGCCCGCGAGAACGGGAGCGCGCATGGACGGGGCCCACGTGCGCAGAAGTCGTGCCGGATGGAATGGACCGTGATCGCCGCCGCGCTGCCGCATCGAGGCCGCGGCTCGGGCCGTCGACATCGCCGTTTTTGCTGCGAAAAGCGCGATTCGTGGCGCACGCCGGCGCGGTCACACCCGTCCAGGACCTGCACGCTCGGGCGCTCCGAGCCGAGCGTCGGGGCCACGTGGCCCCAGCGGTGGAGTGCGCCGACCGCCCCGCGCCATCACGCGCACGCGACGACGTACGTGGGACGACGAATCCCGAGCCGCGGCTCAGTGCTCGCGAGCGACGGCGCGCTCGGCGTCGGCGACGTCGTCCTTGCTGCCGATGAAGAGGGGCACGCGCTCGTGCAGCGCCTTCGGCTGGACCTCGAGCACGCGCCCACGCCCGGTCGACGCCGCGCCGCCCGCGGCCTCTGCGATGAACGCCATCGGCGCGCACTCGTAGAGCAGGCGCAGCTTTCCGTTCGGCGTCTTGCGATCGCCGGGGTACGCGAAGACGCCGCCGCGCAGCAGCGTGCGGTGGAAGTCCGCGACGAGGGTGCCGACGTAGCGCAGGCCGTACGGCTTGCCGCCGGGCGCGCGCTCGCTCTTGAGCGTGTCGACCCACTCCGTCACGCCGGCCGTCCACAGCGCGCGGTTGCCCTCGTTGATCGAGTACGTCGCGCCCCGCGCGGGGATGCGGATGTTCTCGTGCGAGAGGAAGAACTCGCCGATCAGCGGGTCGAGCGTGAAGCCGTGCACGCCGTCGCCGGTCGTGTAGACGAGCATCGTGCTCGAGCCGTAGATGATGTAGCCGGCGGCGACCTGCTCGGTGCCGGCCTGCAGGCAGTCCTCTTCGGTGCCCGGGCCGCTCGCGGTGACGCGGCGGTGGATCGAGAAGATGGTGCCGATCGAGATGTTGACGTCGATGTTCGAGCTGCCGTCGAGCGGATCGAACATCAGCACGTACTTGCCCGCGGGGTACTGCGGGGGGACCGGGATGATCGCCTCGTCCTCCTCGCTCGCCATCACGCAGACGTGCCCGCCCGCCTCGACGCAGCGCACGAGGACCTTGTTGGCGAGCTCGTCGAGCTTCTGCACCGTCTCGCCCTGCACGTTCACTGCGCCGGTCGCGCCGAGCACGTCCGCGAGCCCTGCCTTCTGCACCTTGCTCGCGATCACGCGACCCGCGAGCGCGATCGCCTGGAAGAGCCCGGTGAAGTCGCCGCTCGCGCCTGGCGTGCGGCGCTGGCGCTCGAGGATGTGTCGGTCGAGGGTCCAGCCGAGCTCGTCTCCGTCCTGCGGACGCCGGGCGCTCGGGGTGATCGAAGGGGAATTGCTCATCGGGTCCGTCTCTCCGGTCTCTCTCGATCGATCGTCTCGTGTTCGCGCGCGCTCGCGCGCTCAGGCCTTCTGGCGACGACCCGCGCGGGTGCGGCCGGCCTGCTCGGTGTCGGCGAACGCGTCGTCGTCGTCGACCGCGACGCGCGCCTTCGGCCCGGTCGTGGTCTTGCCGCCGCCCGACTTCTTGTCGTCGCCCGTGTTGTCGAGCTCGACGAGCGAGCCGTAGACGCCGGCGATGGCGGGCAGGTAGACGACCGGGAGCGCGGTCCACGGCAGCGCCTCTTCGATGCCCGGGAACGGCAGTGAGAACGCGCCGTACGTCGCGCCGAGCCAGTACGCCAGGGCGCCCACGCCGATGCCGAAGGCGCCTTTGAGCAGCGCCTCGACCCACGCGCCGGTGCGCCAGGGCGGCTTGCCCGCGAACACGCCGGTGCTGCCCGCCGCGCCCATCGCGAACAAGTACCCGAGCAGCCCGCCGGACGTGACCGTCCAGTGCAGCCCGTACTGGATGCCTGCTCCGATCGCGCCGCCGATCACCAGTCCTTTGATCAGCCCGATCAGGAGCCGCTTGACCATCAGGCGAGGGTAATCGCACGCGGCGGGCGGGCAAGCGGATGGGCTCACGCGCGCAGGCGTTCGCCCATCCTCGTCGCCCAGTCGCTCACTGCACGATGTGCGTCAGCATTCCCGGTCGTCCGGTCGTCACCTGGAAGATCCCGACCGATCGGCGCACGCACTGCTCGGTCGGGGTGCCGGCCCACGGCGGGTTCAGCGAGAGCTGCACGATCCCGTCGCTGTTCCAGCGCGCGTTCACGACGAGGCCGCGCGCGACCGGCGCGCACTGGAGGATCGACGTGCGCTGCGCATCGAGCGCCTGCCGGATCGCGCGATCGACCGCCGGCTCGGCGCCGCCGGGCGCAGGATCACCATACCCGCGCGGGTCGCGGTACGGATCGCCGTACTCGGGCACGACCACCGTCGAGTCACGGCGCGGCGTCGCGATCGGCGGCGGGCTCGGCGCGGGCTGCTGGCCGGGCGGCGTCACCGTCACGCCGCCCGGGCGCGTCCAGTTGCCGGAGTGATCGGTCATCACCCACTCGCACTGCACGGCGCTGCACGACATCTGGTACGACGCGCTCCGGCCGCAGCCCGACACGTCGCGCTGCGCGTCGGTCGGCGCGGACACGGCGAGGCGATCGACCGGGCACGCGAGCTCGTTCGACGCGCGGACGTTCGCCGGCGTGATCGGTCGCCACTGCGCGACGCGGCCCTGCTGGACGATCTCGAACTCCCGCACGTTGCCGCAGCCGTGCGCCTGCCAGACCTGCTCCGTGAGCGGCTGTGCCTCGATCGCGTCGATCGGACACGCCATGTGGCGTGATGCGACCGCGCGCAGGTTCTCGATCCGTCGGCCGGTCACGGCAGGTACGGATTCGGCGCCGCGGTTGCGGCTGTGGACGGTGCATCCCGTCACGCATGCGACGAGCGTGAGCACCGCGATGTTGGAGAGCATCTCACGCATGATCAGAGAGGTAGGCACCCCGACCATGCGGCTCTACCTGCGCGCTGATTGAACGGCTCGCCCGCTCCGGTCGCTTCCGTCCGCGCTGCTTGATCGGCTCGCCCGCTCCGGTCGCTTCCGTCCGCGCTGCTTGATCGGCTCGCCCGCTCCGGTCGCTCCCGTACGCGCGCGCATTCGATCGGCTCGCCCGCTCCGCTCCCTGCCGTACACGCGCTGCGCGCGCTCCCGTACGGGAGCTCCGGGGCGAGCACTCCTGCTGGGTCAGAGCATCACGAGACCGCGGCGCGCCGCGATCACGACGGCCTCGGTGCGGGTGCCGGCGCCGAGCTTCACGAGGATGCCGTTCACGTGGAACTTCGCGGTGTGCTCGCTGATCGTGAGACGGCGCGCGATGCGGCGGTTCGAGAAGCCTCCGGCGAGCAGCTCGAGCACCTGCTGCTCGCGTCCCGTCAGCTGCACCGGCGGCGAGTCGTCGCTCGCACGCGGCGTCGGCGAGAGCGAGAAGTCGAGCACCGTCAGGCCCGCCGCGACCGCGGTGAGCGCTGCGACCAGGCGCGGTCCGTCCGGTCGACGCATCACGGCACCGCGCGCGCCTCTCGCGAGCGCGGCGCGCGCGTGCGCTTCGCCCTCGGCGAGGACGACGCTCGGGATCTCGAGCTCCGCGACGGTGGCGAGGCCCGCCTCGAGGCGAGCACGTCCGGCGCGGTCCGCGTCGATCGCGACGGCGCCGGGATCGAGGAGCGCGACGTGCGCGCTCTCGACCCGGTCCACCACGCGCACGGAAGCTTCCTTCGCGAGGCTCGCGGCGAGCGTCTCGCGAACGAGCGGGTCTTCGGCCACGACGAGGACGCACAGGGCTTCCCCGGGAGCAGGGCGACGGATCTTGGAGTTGGCCGACACGACGCCAGAACCTGCGGCTGGCCGTCGTGGTGTCAATGGCGAGGTGCGCCGCCGGGCTCCTGCCCGTCCTGCGAGGCGCCCTCTGCCCGGCGGGGCGATCCGTCGCGCGCGAGGGAGCGGCACGCTCGTGCGCGGAGGTACTCGGGATGTCGAATGCGATCTCGGATCTGGGCGGAGCGCTCGCGCGCGCGGTCGAGCGGGCGGCGCCTTCAGTGGTGCAGGTGGCCGCGCCGCGTCGGGCGAGCGGCACGGTGTGGAGCGAGGACGTCGTGCTCGCGGCCGCGCACGCGGTGCGCTCCGACGAGGCGCGGGTTCGTCTGCACGACGGGAGCGAGCGGCGCGCGGCGGTGATCGGGCGCGACCCGGCGACCGACGTCGCGGTGCTGCGCGTCGAGGGAGGCGCGCTCGTGCCGATCGAGTTCGCGAACGCGTCGGAGCTCGCGGTCGGGCACCTCGCGATCGCGCTCGGTCGTCCGGGGCGGCAGGTGCGCGCGAGCCTGCGGATGATCGGCGTGATCGGTCACGACGTGCCGACGCGGGCCGGCGCGCGGCTGCCGCTCTGGATCGAGACCGATCGCGGGCTGCCCAGCGGCTTCTCGGGAGGCCCGCTCGTCGATGCGCAGGGCGCGGCGATCGGGATGAGCACCGACGCGCTGGTGCAGGGCGCGGACCTCGCGCTGCCGCGTGAAGTGCTCGAGCGGATCGTCGACGAGATCGTCGCGCACGGGCAGGTCCGGCGCGGATGGCTCGGCGTCGCGGTGCACC
>JALYRN010000215.1 GCA_030855295.1 Myxococcota bacterium
GCGAGGCGCCGGTGCTCGGGCTGCAGCGGATAGGGCGACTCGGTGAGCGACGGCAGCAACGCGATCGCGCACGGGATGTGCTCCTCGCGACAGCGCGCGCCGAGGCGCGTGAACGAGCGCTGCACCGTCGCCCAACCCGGCGATCCCTCGGCGTGGAGCGCGCGCTCGTGCTCGGTCGCGCGGCTCGTGCCCGACGCCGAGGCGAGCCTCGCTGCGAGCAGTGCGAAGAGCTCGGAGCGCAGGCCGCGACCGGCGACCACCGCGTCGGTGCCCTCGGGGTCGTTGGGGAAATACCCGACGATCACGAGATCGGGATCGAGCGAGCGCGCGAGCTCGTCGAAGCGCGCGCAGTGCTCCTCGATCCCCCAGCCGAGCACCGCGGCGTCGATCATCTCGATGTCGGGAGCGCGCGACGCGAGCGACGCACCGACGCGCGCGGGCCACGTGTCGTCCTCGGCAACGCCCCAGCCCATCGTGACCGAGTCGCCGAGCACCACGACGCGGAACGCCGGCGCGTCCGCGGGCTCGGGGCCGCGGGTGCCGAGCGACGAGACGCGGTACTCGATGCCCGCGATCACCACGCGCGCGCCGGGCCGCAACCGATGCGAGAGCGCCGCGTCGGGGACGACCGCCGCGTCGGCGAACGCGCGGATGCGATCGTCGTAGGGCCCGCGCGTCGCGCGGACCAGCGCCTCGCCGGCGAGCAGCGCCACCGTTACGCCGAAGAGCACCAGCCCGAGCTTCGCGGTGCGCGAGGGCGGTCGAAGCTCGGCGCTCATTCGGTGGGCAGGTCGTAGCGCTGCGGCATCGTCGGCTCGGGGTCCGGTCCCGAGAGCGCGAGGGCCGCGGTGATCGCGAGCGTGATCAGGAGCGGCAGGAGCCACCACGCCCAGCGTTCGCGCAAGAGCCTCAGCAGCCGGAGGATCAACGATCCCGCTCCCATGGCCGATGGCGCGCCAGCCACTCCTCGATCGCCGTCGCTGCGGCGCGATGGCCGGTCGAGCTGAGGTGCAGCGCGTCGCTCGGGCTCGTGCGCAGCGCCTCGACCGGGCCTGCGTCGCGGAACACCGGCTCGAGATCGAGCACGCCGAAGCCGAGCCGCGCGAGCTGCACCGAGAGCGCGCGGTGGGCGGGCGCCAGGAAGTAGTCACCGAGCTCGAGCAGCGACGGGAAGAGCACCACGAGCACGCCGAGCTCGTGCTGGTCGGCGAGCGCGTGCTGGTCGGCGAGCGCGCGCAGAGCCTCGAACGCCGCGAGGCTCTCCTGCCACTTGCCCGCCGGGGCGATGTGCTCGTCGAACAGTCGCTGCCAGTCGAGCTCGTCGCTCGCGAGCACCGCGTCGCGCACGCGCTGGTGCACGTCGAGGCGATCATCGGCCCAGCGCTCGAGCGGGGCGTCGGCACCGAGCGCATGCGCGAGCCGGACGAAGTCGATGCCGTCGTTGATGCAGTACCCGACGACGACGAAGTCGGGGTGGTAGCGCAGGCCGCGCACCCGCAACGAGCGGACCTGCTGCGGGGTCTCGTAGCTCGCGACCGCCAGGTTCAGGATCTCGACGTCGCGGCCGACCCGCGCCGGAAGCGTGCGCTCGAGCAGGCTCGGATAGCCCAGCCGCTCGGCGGAGTGGTACATCGTGACGGAGTCGCCGATCGCGACGACGCGCCAGGTTCCGTCGGGCGTCTCGAGCGCGTAGTCGCGCCCGAAGAAACCGGCCGCATTGATGTGCTCGTTGACGTCGGGGATGAGCTCGACGCCGAGCTCGGGATCGTCGCTGGTGCGATAGATCCCGTCGTAGGGCCCCAGTCCCTCGGTTTCCGGAGGAGGAGGAGCGGAGAACAGCGCCGCTCCCACCGCGATCCCCGCCGCGATCCCGCCCGCGCTCAAGGCGACGTTCACCCACCGATCGCGAGCCGTCCTCGCCACGGCGCGGATCATACGTCACCGAGACGGGGAGTCGTCGACCGTCGCACCCGCCGGCGCCTCGAACGCGGCGGGAAGAGCGCGGCTCGTGCCGTCGGAACCGCGGCGAGCGTGGGGCGCATCTGTTCGCATCGGCGGCGTGGTAGCCCAAGGCGAGCGCGGCGCGAGGCTCCCTCTCGCGGCCGCGCGATGGGTCGGGCGACTCGCAGGGTGCGCGCATCGACCGGGAGCGTCGCGAGGTCGGGCTCGTCGTGCTCCGCGACGGCGCATGGAACGCGAGACCGAAAGCATGCGAGCTCAGCGTCGCGATCGTCGCGTGGAGCGCTCACCATCGGCGCGCCGCACGCTGCGATCGCGACGAAGATGATCGCCCCACGCATGAGTGCTCCGAGCCGCGGGCGCCGTCGTCGTTGGGTTCACCTGTGATCGATGGTCGTTCGAGACCACGCGTTCCCGCGGGAACGCGCACTCGAGATGGCTGGGCTCCTGGAGGTCGAGGGTCCGGGCCGCGCCGCGCGACGCTGTACGAGATCGCGCGCGGCCTGGGCGTCGCGGAATCGGACGTCATCGGCGAGTGGGTACGCAGAGCGCGTCGGCGCTCCGCGCGATTTCCACGTCGAGACACGCTCGCCGGGACCGAAGAGCATGGACGCGGACCGCACCTGACAGAGAGCGCTGCTTTCGCGAGCGCAGCGCGGCGACGAGCGCGATCACCCGAGCCTGCGCACCAGGCTCCTCATTCGATCGAGCTCGAACGCAGGCGTCTGGCCGCTGCGGCCGGCCACTGCTTCGCGATACGCGAGCGCAATCGGACCGATCTCGTGGATCCGAACCTGCTCCGGCGCGACGCGCCGACCACCGTGCGCCTCGTACGCGTCCAGCAGACGCGCGAGGCCGCCCGCGATCTGGAACGGCCGCTTCGCGCCGCGCGTGACGATCGCGAGGTCGTACGCAGGATCTCCGCGGAGCGCGTACTCCCAATCGATCACGTGGTGGGGGCCGTCGAGCGAGAGGAGGATGTTCTGCCCGAGCAGATCGCCGTGCACGAGCGTCGCGGGCTCGTCGGGCGGCAGGTGATCGCGTGCCCACGCGAGGGCGGCGCGCATCTCGGCGGGGGCGAGCCCGTCGAGGACCGCCAACTGATCGAGCGCATGCTCCCGGCGCGTCGCGAAGCCCGGCGTGATGTCCTCGACCTCGCCGCCGGGGATCGCGTGGACCGCGGCCGCGATCTCGCCGACGATCGCCCATGGCTGCACCGAGGGCTGACGGCCCGCGCGCAGGTCGAGAGGGACGCCCCGAACGAAGTGGCGGATGAGGACGGTGTGGCGACCCTCGCGCACCCCGCCGAGGATCGCGGGGACACGAAACGGAAGGCGGCGCCGCCGAAGGTCCGCGACGAGGCGTACCTCGCGCAGCGTCCGCTGCTCGAGCTCGGTATCGGCATCGGCATCACGCGTCGGAAGGAGGACGGCGTACGCCTGCTCGGTGCCGTCGACGTGCTCGACGCTCGCGGCGTAGACCTCTCGAGAGAGCCCGTCTCTGATCTTCGTGACCCGACCGATGTCGCTCACGGCGATGTCTTCTCGTTCGAGCGTCTCGCGCAGGGCGCGCTTCGCGCGCGCCCATCCCGCACTTTGCATCTCCAGCTCCGTCCCGCGCCGGATCCGCGCGCGCGTCGGTCCGTAGGGGAACCCCCACTCCGTCCGGTCGACCACGAAGATCAGCTCGCCCCCGACGTGCTCGAACTCGAGCGTGTCGAACGAGGGCTCGTCCTGATCGTGGCGCCTGCGTCGCGGTCCCACGGCGAGCAGGATCTCGTGACGTCCCGCTCGCGGCAAGTGCGCGACCCACGACGACGAATCCCACGCAGTCGCGATTTCTTTTCGTTCGGACTGCGCCTCGTCGACCGAGATCTTCGCTCCGATGGATCAGCGCGCCGGAGCCTCGAGCAGCGTCTCGAGCACGTCGAACGAGCCGGTCCAGCCGCGCGTCATGCCCGGGCGCTCGCCGACGAACGCGGCGAGCCCCGCCACCGTCGTCTCGCCATGGGGCTCGCTCGTCACGGTCACGCGCGTCCGGTCGGGCGCCTCTTCGGTGAGCAGCACCGTCGTGCGCAGCATCGGCGGCCAGGCCTCGACCCCGGGCGCGGCCGCGAGCTGCTCGCGCTCGTCGACGAACTGCTGCGTGTAGACGATGCGCCGGGGCGGCTCGATCGCGAGGTACTCGAAGCGCACGTACGACGCGCCGCGCTCACCGGCGAGGACGAAGAGCGCGCTCTTGCCCGGCGCGATCTCGGGACGGAGGAAGCGCAGCTCGGTGCCCGCCGGCGGGAGCCACTTGGCGAGGTGCTCCGGGCTCCCCCACATCTCGAAGACGCGCGCGATGGGGGCGTCGAACGTGCGGTTGACGACGAACCCAGGCTTGCCGGTCGCGGTCTCGCCGAGGTGCTCGGCGAGCCGATCCCAGGTCGCGGTGCCGCCCGCCTTCTTGATGAGCTTCGCCATCTCGGCGGCGGCCTCGGGCGAGGGCAGGGTGGAGATCATCTCCATCGTCGTCCTGCCCTCGGCCTCCGTGAACGTCACCGTCACGCGGAAGAGCGCAGGACGATCGTCGGTGGCGCCGTGGTCGTAGACCAGCTTCTGGTACGGCTCGACGACGTAGTACGTGGTGACGTTCGGGTAATCGACGCCGTCCGGGCCGTGCATCGTGTAGCGCCAGGAGCCGCCCACGCGCAGGTCCTTGCTGTGCGTGGTGAGGGTGAAGCCGCGCGGGCCCCACCACTTCTCGACCTGCTCGGGGATCGTCCACGCGTCCCACACTGCGCGCGCGGGCGCGTCGTACACGCGCGTGATCCGGATCTCGTTCGAGCTACTTCGTTCGGCCATGTCGTCCTCCTCGCCTCACGGGCTTCGGCTTCGTTCGGGGGGGCCTCTTCGAGGCGGCGGCGGCGGGCGTCGGCGCCACGCTCTTCAGGTACGCGTCGAGTCGATCGAGGCGCTCCTCCCACATCTCGCGGTACTGCTCGATCCACTCAGCAGCGGGCGCCAGGGCGCGCGGCTCGAGCCGGCACGGGCGCTGCTGACCTTCACGGCTGCGCGAGATGAGCCCGGCGCGCTCGAGCACCTTCAGGTGCTTGGTGATGGCCGGACCCGAGAGCTCGAAGGGCTCCGCGAGGTCCTTCACCGGAGCGTCGCCCTCGGCGAGGCGCGCGAGAATGGCCCTGCGCGTGGGGTCGGCGAGGGCGGCGAAGAGGGTCGACAGTTCGGCCGACGACACGCGGATTGTTTACCGCTCGGTTATTTAACCTGCAAATTAATAATCTTCACCGCGTGGCTCGCGGCTGGATCCGGTCGTGACAGTCAGTCGTCGATGCTTCGACGCCCTCTGCCGCGAGCCGGGCGAGCCCGTCCTTCATCGCCTGGACTCGCTCGGGCGCGTGCCCCTCGAAGTCGACGATCTCGCCGATCACTCGAAGCGGCGAGCGGGTGCGGTACGACCGCGTCGGGTTGCCCGGGAACTTCTTGTCGGTGAGGTTCGGATCGTCCTCGATCGGGCCGGTCGGCTGGGCGATCGCGTTCGCCCGCTTGCCGAAGTTGGAGCTGCGACCCGGCTCGATGAGGTCGCCTGGCTTCGAGTCGGCCTGCTCGACTGCCGCGTGCGATGGGAATGAACAGCGCGCAGTGGCGCGCGGGGGACGCTGTCGCTCGAGGGCAGCGCGCTCGCGCTCACGCGTGACGCGCACGTCGTCGGCATGGCGATCGAGCAGGCGGCGAGCGCGTCACGTTCGCGTATCCCCCCGTGCCTCCGCGCGCATCCTGCGCATGAGCTGGGAGCTCCGACGCGCAACGACGCTGGTCGCTGATTGCGCCGGAGCGCGCACGCGCAGGGGCCATTGCCATCGGTTCTCGTGGATGTGTACTGTTCCGTTCGGGCCGCTATTCCGGCGGCGCCGCGATCGAGACGGAGCAAGCGATGAAGCGTGTACTGTGGCTCGGACTGACGCTGATCTCGGCCGCCGCCTGCGGAGGGCCAACCGTCGGTGACCACGAAGCCGAGGGGCCCGAGTCGGCACCGGCTCCGGACCTCGACTTGGCCGCGATCGCGCGACACATCCATTTCGCGTTCCGCGACGAGGGCGCGGTCTTCACGAGCGAGCACGAGACGCACGCCGTCGTGGTGGAGGGCGCGACGATTCGTGTCACGCCGGTGGCCCCCGCCGCTCTTGCGACCACCGATCCCGCCAACGTGCCTGCGCCTCCGGGCGACGCACTCGCACCGCCGACGCCGCCGCTCAACGGCGCGCCGCTCACCCTGACGACACGCTCGGTGCGTCGTGGTGCGGCGCTCGCACCTGGCGAGAGCGCGACGATCGACGACCGCGGCCGGCTCGTGCGAGCGGGCGCGGGCTACACGGAGATCCTCCAGAACGCCGAGGCGGGCGTCGAGCTCTCGTGGGCCTTCGAGGAGCGTCCCGCCGGCGATGCGGATCTCGAGGTGCGCGTCGAGGCGAGCGGCCTCGAGCACGTCGCCGACACGGATGGAGGCATCCACTTCCGCGATCCCGCGAGCACGCTCGGCGTCCGCTTCGGTCACGCGACGTGGGTCGATGCAGCCGGCGCGCGCACGGCGGTGCGCGTCCAGCGCGAGGGCGCCGACCTCGTCATGCGCGTCCCCGCGGAGCTCGTCGATCGCTCCTCTTTCCCCGCGGTGCTCGATCCCGTGATCGGTCCCGAGATCGGGGTCGACGCACCGATCCCCGGCGCCCCGTCGGGCTCCCAGCAAGAGCCGTCCATCGCGTTCGACGGCTCCGACTACTTCGTCGCCTGGTACGACCGACGCAGCGGCAGCACGGCCGAGATCGTGGGCACGCGCGTGAGCGCAGCGGGCCTCGTCCTCGATCCGCAGGGCATCGTCGTCTCGTCGACCGGCGGCGGGTACCCGTCGGTGGTGTTCGATGGCACCGACTACCTCGTGGTGTGGGCGAGCGGACAGGTATACGGACAGCGCATCAGCACTGCAGGCGCCCTCGTCGGAGCCCGGATCACGATCGCGTCGAACGGATCTGGAGCGTCCGCGGTCCACTCGGCTGGAACGACGTTCGTCGCCTTCTACCGCTACAGCGCCGGGACCTACCTGTTCGAGCTGGCGCGGCTGAGCGGGATCACGGTGCTCGATCCGACGCCGATCCTGCTCGCGTCGAGGAGCAGCACCGGCACCTATCCACCTCGTGCCGCGTTCGGCGGAGGGACGCTGCTGGTCACCTGGGGCGAGTACAACGGCAGCGACTATGACTTGTACGCGGTGCGCGCATCGGCCGCCGGCGTGGTGCTCGACGGGGCACCGATCGCGGTCGCGACGGGGACCGGCACCCAGTTCCAGCCGTGGCCCGCGTCGGATGGGACCAACTTCCTCGTCGCCTACTACGACGGCGGCGTCGTCCGGGTGCGGACTGTCGCGAGCGCCACCGGCGCGCTCGGGGCGGCGGTGCAGGTCGGCTTGGGCTCCGATGCCTCGGTCGCGTATGTGGTCGATCACTACCGGATCGTCTGGGTGAGCGGGAACTCGCTGCGCGGAAACCGCGTCACGCCGGCGGGCGTCGTGCTCGACCCGAGCACCGGCACCACGCTCGCCGTCATCACCGGCCAGAACATCTGGGGGGCGCGCGTGATCGCCGCGGGCGCCGGCGCCTACCTCGGGTGGACGTCCCAGCCGTCGTCGGACAGCTCCGGAGGCTCCGACGTCCACGGCTCGCGGCTCACCGCCGCGGGTGTGGTCACGGATGCGCCCGGCGTGCGGCTCTCGACGTGGTCGAACGGCCAGAGGTCGCCCGCGCTCGCGTCGAACGGCACCGACTTCCTCGCGGTCTGGCAGGACGACCGCGATGGCGTCAACGCGATCTACGGCGTGCGCATCAGCGGCGCGACGGGGATGCCGCTCGACGCGCCCGCGCTCCTGATCTCGGCGGGCGGACGGAGCGAGCGGTTCCCGGCGGTCGCCTGGAACGGCACGCACTGGCTCGTGGTCTGGTGGGACGCGCGCTCGGGCGCCGCGATCTACGGCGCGCGGGTCTCGGCCGCGGGCGCGCTGATCGATCCGACTGGGCTCGCGCTCGTCGGCTCCCCTGCCGGGATCGACGGCAACTACATCGACGTCGCCTCCGACGGTGCCGGCTGGCTGGTCGTCTGGAGGGACTATCGCGCGAGCACCAACACGATCTACGGCATGCGCGTCTCGGCCGCCGGCGCTCCCCTCGACGTAGCGGGCGGCTTCGCGATCGGCACCGGCGCGAACTTCCGCTACTATCCCCGCGTCGCCTACGGGCTCGGGCAGTACATCGTCGCGTGGTTGGACTACCGGAGCGGCTCCAACTACGACCTCTACGCGAGCCGCGTGAGCTCCGCGGGCGCGGTCCTGGATCCCGCGGGCATCGCCGTCGAGTCCGGCCCCGGGAGCATCGGCGGGCAGGCCATCGACGTCGGTGCGTCGGCCACCGACCTGCTGGTGGCCTACAACCAGTCGAGCGTCCGCGTCGCGCGCGTGTCGCCCTCGACCGGGGCGGTGCTCGGCGACACGAGCGTCGGGACCAACGCGTATTATCTGTCGCTCGCGACGGGCGACGGCGTCGGTCACTTGCTCGGCAACGTCTCCACGACGCTTCGCCTGACCCGCTTCGACGCGGCCGGCGCCGACATCGACGTGCCGGACGTGACCGTCTCCACGACCGCCGCGTCGAACCAGCCTGGCGCGATCGACACCGTCCCCGGCCGAGCGCTGATCGCCTACTCGACCTACGACTCGACGCCCGGCGTCACCGCGATGCGCGTCGTCACGCGCACCATCGACACGGATCCCCTCGGGGCGACCTGCTCGAACGATCTGCAGTGCGAGAGCGGGAGCTGCGTCGATGGCGTGTGCTGCAACAGCGCGTGCGGCGGCGGCGCGACGAACGACTGCCAGGCCTGCAGCGTGGCGGCCGGCGCGGCCGTGGACGGGACGTGCGGCCCGCGCACGATGGGCGCGGCCTGCCGCGGAGC
>JALYRN010001067.1 GCA_030855295.1 Myxococcota bacterium
CGGGTGCGGAGACGCGCGGCTCGCTCGTCAGCGCGATCACCGAGGACGGTCCCGCGCAGCGCGCCGGGCTCGAGGTCGGTGACGCGATCACCGCGATCGACGGCGCGCCGCTCGCGGAACGGCTCGCTCTCACGCGCGGCCGGCGGCGGCGGCCCGTCGGGACCCGCGGCGTGCTCTCGATCGGGCGGCGCGGCGACGCGCACCGTCTCGGGGTCACGACCGAGGAGCAGCCGGCGCGCGCCGCGGAGCCGCTGACGCCGGCAGCGCCCGCGCCGCGACCCGACGACGAGCTCGACGTCGAGCTGGTGCCGGTCACGCCCGACCTCGCGCACGCGATCGAGTTCGACGGAGAGGAGGGCGCGGTGGTGTCGTGGGTGCGCGAGGGCGGCGCGGCCTTCCACGCGGGGCTTCGCCTCGGCGACGTGATCGTCGAGGCCGATCGCCGCGCGGTACGGACGCCGGAGGACATGCCGCCTGCGCTCGCCGACGACGATGTCGCGCTCCTCCGCGTCCGCCGCGGCGAGCACGCGTTCTACACCGTGCTCCGGAGCGACTGACGCGATCGGATTGCATGCTCACGGGCACGACGTGGTCGCGACGAATCCCGACGCGAGATGCTGTCGCTCGATCCCCGCTCACCTCGCCGGCGCACGCGCGCGGATGCTGCCACGATGACGCGCATCATGCGGAGAGAGACACTCCTGGTCGTCCTCGCGGCCGTCGCCACGGCGTGTGAGGGAATGGTCGCGGGGAGCGATCCTGGCGCGCTGCGCGTCCACGGAGTCGAGGGTGAGGGCCAGCTCCATCTCGACGCGGTCGATCGCGGTCCGGTGCAGAGCGTCCAGCTCTTCGCCGGGCTCGCGGCGGGGGAGCACGTCATCGACCTGCGCCGTGACGGCGAGGTCGTCGCGAGACACGCGGTCGAGGTGCGGTCCGGCATGCTGCTCGATGTGCGAATCGACGCCCCGTTCCCCGCTGCGATCCCGACGATCGCGCACGCCACCCCGGCGGCTCCCGTGCCGCGGACCGATCCCCTGGTCACCACGCCCGTGCTGCCGCCCCGGGCGACGACCGCGCCACCCGAGAACAGCGCTCCAGAGACCGACGCGCCTCCCGCGGGCACCGCGCCCGAGGACATCACCGCGACCGGGACGACGCCCGAGCGCGCGCGGGCGCCCTTCGATCGCGCCGCGTCGGCTCCACCCCGCGGACGCGAGCCGAGCCACGGCGCCGATCTCGATCCGCTCCTCGCCCGCGCGCTCGAGGAGGGGAGCTCCGCCCCCGCGGCCCAGGACCAGTGGGCGCGCGAGCGAGAACGCGAGCGCGAAGAGCTCGCGGCAGCCACCGCCGCGCTCCCCGAGCAGCCGTCGCGAGCGGCGGTCGTCGTCGCGGTGCAGAGCATCATGCCGGACATCTCGCGATGCGCCGCGAGCGATCACGGCACCGCCGTGATCATCTTCGAGATCGACGGCGACACCGGCCGCGCGCGCCACGCTACGGTCCGTGGTCAGTACGCCGGCACGCCGATCGGCACGTGCATCGAGGCGATCGCGCGCACGGCGGAGTTCGGTGAGTTCCGGCGCTCCTCGTTCGCAGTGAGCTATCCGGTTCGCTTCTGATTCCGCGTCGTCCGCCGACCAGGGCGCCGCGTGCTCGGCGTGCTCGGATCGCCTCTCGGCGGAGCCGCAGCGCGCTCCCGATCACCCGCTTCGGCGCACCGTCTTCGTTGCGTCGGGTGCCCGCTCTGCATCGTGGTCGCCCACAGATGCTCGAACCCGGAATACCCTCGGCGTCTCTTTCGTCGGAGCTCGCAATGCATCTCGATCGTCTGCTCGTGCTCGCGCTCGCCGTCCTGTCCGCCGCGGCAGCCCCGCTCGGCGCTCGCGCTCAAGAGACCCAGCCATCGGCGCTCAGGCGCGCGCTGGTCGCGCGGTACCCCGAGCACGAGATCGTTCCGCAGTCGTGCGAGAGCGACGGGCGCCCGCTGGCAGCGACCGATCGTCTCTGCTTGTTCGACGTGCGCACGCGGCTCGTGCGGGTCGTGCGTCGCGTGGCGCTCGGCGGGGCCGTGCAGGCGGCGATGCGCGGTACCGACGTGCACTTCGGCGCCGCGGACTTCGGCGGCGCGAGCACGCGGTTCGCGGGTCGTGTGTGGCGCTGGGATCTCCTCGGCGACGCGTACCTCGGGCTCGGCAACGTGCCGGAGGACGAGCCGCCGTCGGTCGTCGAGACGTCGTTCGGCGCGCTGTACCGGCTGCGCTCGGGATGGTTCCTCAGCGAGGGCGGCAGCGCGCGTCGCGTGAGCGTTCCGGACGAGCTCGGCACGAGCGTCGGGGTGCTCGTCGCAGACGGTCGCACGTTCGCGGTGTCGAGCCCCGACATCTCGCCGCTGGTGGTGCACTCCGTCGAGCTCGAGGGCGACCACGTGCGGCTGCGCCCGCACGCGACGTTGCGAGGACAGCACGTCTTCGCCGAGGGCGGCACCGTCGTCGCGATGCAGGGCGGCCGCTCGCCTCGGCTCCAGGTGCTTCGACTGCCGGCGACCGACGCCGTCGAGGTCGAAGTCCCCGCCTCGCTGCGTTCGCTGCGCCGGGCGTCGCGCATCGACGCGAACCGACTGCTGCTCGTGGGGTCGCGGCGCGCGCGCGCGGTGCTCGACGTCGGTGCGGGCACGCTCGACACCGCCGCCGCGCCGGTGGACACGAGCGCGACGCCGCTGCTC
>JALYRN010001068.1 GCA_030855295.1 Myxococcota bacterium
GACCGGCAGCGTCGGACGCACGATCGCCTCCTTCGACGACGGCCTCTCGTGGGAGGCCGATCGCGCCGACGCCGCGGGCGTGATCTGCACGGTCACGCGCCGCGACGACGATCCCGACGCCTACTGCTTCGAAGGCGATCGCGTCGCGCGCGGCGTCGCGTTCCTCGATGCGCACTTCTTCACGACGCACGCGTGGGCGCGCGAGGCGGGGCGCACCAACGCCGTGCACCGCAGCGACGACGCGCGCGACTGGGATGTCGTCCTCGAGCCCGGCGGCTTCGGCGGCATCGCGGCCGGCAACGGCGCCGTGGTGCTCGCGGGCCCCTCGGGCACCACCTACATGATGCGCTCGACCGATCTCGGCGCGACCTGGGACCGCGTCGACAACGGCTACGGCACGTGGACCAACTGGCGCCGCGCGTGGTTCACGCCGGCGCACGGCGGGCTCTTCGTCTTCGCCGCCGACGGCAACGGCTTCGATGCCGCGCATCGCGTCGCGTACAGCGCCGACGGCGCGGGCTGGTCGCTCCCCACCTCCATGCCCGACGCCTGCCCGACCAACCTCCGCTACTTCGGCGGCCTCGGCACGATCGGCGATCGCATCGTGCTCGTCGCCCCGAGCGGCGCGGTCTGCCGGAGCGACGACGGCGCGAGGACGTGGCGCGTCGGCGCCTCGATCCCGACCGTCCGCTCGCACGACGTCGTGTCCACCGGCGACGCGATCCACGCGTGGACGTCGGACCAAGTGCTCACCACCGAAGACGGCGAGACCTGGACCGCCCGCCCGCTCTCCCCGCGTGGCGTCTCGATCGGCCCGGTCGCCTACAGCCCCGACACGCGAACCTTCGTCGCCGTCACCTCGGGCTACCTCAACGGCTACGACCGCCAGCGCTTCTACCGCAGCGCCGACGGCGCCACGTGGGAGGAGCTCCCGGCGGATCGCTACGTCGCGAGCCATCCGATCGTCAGCATCGCGTACGGCCGGATCGACGCGCCGTAGCTCGTTCGCTCCTCCCCGCGATCTGGAATAGAACGGAGGCACATCCCGTCAGGAGACCCGCCATGACGATGCGCCGCTCGCTCTTCGCCCTCGCGCTCTTCACGCTCTCGCTCTCGGTCGCCGCGTCCTCGTCGCTCGCGCAGGACGACGAGGCCGCCGCCGAAGAGGCCCCCGCGGGACCGCCGACCACCACCGGCCGTAGCGAGGCCCAGGCCGCGGTCGGCCAGGCCGGCATGACCTTCGAGCTCCGCAACGGCGCCCGCGCGTTCGTCCCGCCGAACCTGCCGATCGGCGACTCGCGCCGCATCCGCTTCGCCGAGGCGCGCGGCCGTCTCGTCCCCGGCCACGTCGCCGATGGCTTCCGTCGCGTCGGGCCGATCCTCAGCTTCGACGGCGCGATCAACGCGACCAGCAGCCCGGTCCTGATCTCGATCCGCCAGCCGCGCGATCCCGCGCGCGCCGGACAGCGCGTCGTGCTCGCGATGGAACAGGCGACGATCTGCCGCGAGGGCCTCGATCCTCTCCCCGACGTCACCAACCTCTGCAGCGGCTGGGAGCTCGTCCCCGCGACGTGGAGCGACGGACGCCTCGAGGCCCGCCTGACCGCGCCCGGCGGCTACCGCCTCCTCTTCGGCACCGTCCCCGACGCGGCACCCCCGGCCGAGTGACGACAGGAGTGCTCGCCCCGGAGCGGGCGAGCCGATTTTGCGGCAGGCTCTGTCTGAGTCAGGGTCCCACCGTGCGCCCGAGCCAGCCGAGCCGCAGCCCCGCGGTCGCGTCGAGCGCGACGCCGACCTCCTGCGCGCTCTCCTGCTGCAGGTAGAGCCGCACGCCGAACGTCAGCGCGAGCGGCCCCGCGAGATCGAACGCCGCATCGAAGGTTCCGCGGAGCGTCCACCGATTCTCGTCGAACAGGTCGACGACGAAGAAGTCGAGCAGCCCCTGCAGCGTCACGTGCCGATCCTCGATCCGCGCGATGTCCCACGGCCGCAGCGTGATCACCGAGCCCACGCCGAACTCGGCCTCGTTGTTCGGCTCGAGCACCTGCACCTGCATACCGGTCGAGAGCTTGAGCTCGAGATGCTCGGTCAGCGGAAAGCGCGCGCCGACCGTCGGCCGGAACAGCATCCAGTGCCAGTCGCGCAGCACCGGTGCGATGTCGGGCTGCGTCAGCTCGCTCTCGACGAACACCTCGACGTAGGGGTCCGGCAGATACCACTCGCTCGGGCCCGTCCGCAGCCCGCGCCACGCGCCGAGCGAACGCACCTGGATCTGATCGACCGCCTCGACGAACGCGCCCGGCGTCCCGGCCATCACGCTCGGGGTCCACTGCGATCGATACCGCAGCACGCCGGTGTTCTCCCACGACCAGTCGGGCGCCGTCGCCTCCGCGCGCAGGTTGATCTCGATCCCCAGCGCGACGGTGCTGATGCGATTCAGAAGCGCCGCCGAGTACATCTCCGGGTTCGAGATCGACGATCCCGAGAACGACCCGTTCGCGTCCGCCGAGGTGATCCACTCGGGCGCCGTCGCCGGATCGGGCAGCGCATCGCGCGGATCGCGCTCGCGTGGCGTCTGCAGCTGCTCGAGCACCACCGCGCGCAGCGTGCCGGTCTCGAGCGGCCGCCACGACGAGCCCGGCGGCAGCGGCGGCAGCGCGTCGTCGCCTCCGCTCGCCAGGAAGCGCAGCGTCACGACGCGATACCCCGCGCGCGCCTGCAG
>JALYRN010000216.1 GCA_030855295.1 Myxococcota bacterium
GCGACGAGCCGCGCGGCCGCGCGCGGAAACAGCAAGCTCGCAGCCAGCGGAATCGCAGCGAGCAGACCGAGGATCGGGGTGAGCGCGGCGCCGCGGACGAACGATCGCGATCCATCGCCGACCTCGCTCCGCAGCCACGCCGCCAGAGCGCGCACGCGCCGGCGGCGCTCCGCTCGCGCACCGTGCTCCGCGACCACGTGCTCGCGGATCGTGTGCGCCGGGGTGACGACCGCGGGACAGAGCGGCATCGAGCCGCCGGTGTCGAGCCCTCGATACGCCATCGCGATCCCGTAGAAGCCAGCGACTCCGTACGTGGCGTGACGCGGATCGAGGTGCTCGAAGGCGCGGCGCAAGCTCTCCTCGCGATCGTCGAAACAGAACATCACCTGGAACCGCGCGTGCGCGTCCTCCGGGTGCGCAGGCCGCTCGCGGTTGCTGCACACCGCGGCGAGCACGTCCCTCGCGAAGTGCCGCTCGTAGGCCTCGTGCAGCGTGCGACGGCGCGCCGGCCCGTCGAAGCGATCGAGGACGTCGAGGATCTCGCTCGCGCGGCGCGCGCCGAGCTCGATCAGGTCACCCGCCGAGACCCCCGCGAGCTGGCAGAGCCGGGCCAATCGATACGGCGCGTCGTGCGCGCGACGACGCTCCTCGCGCGCCCAGGCGCGCTGCGCGGTCTCGCGCAGCTGCGCGAGCGGTCCGTGATGTCCGATCACGGCCGCGCTCGCGCGCATCGACTCCACGTCGAGCGCGAGTCGCATCGCCGTCAGCTCGACGAGCGAGACTGGGGGCGCGCTCACGTCACGATCGCCGGGGTTCGACTCGAGCCGCGCGACCATGCCGGTCCAGCCAGGCAGCTGGAGCAACAGGCGCGGCACGTAGCTGTCCCAGTGCTCGGCGGCGACGCCGAGCTCGTCGAGAATCGAAGCGACGAGGTCGACCGCGTCGCTCCCGCTCGCCGCCGCTCGGCCGAGCCGGTCGAGCGCGGCGCGCACCCAGGGCGGAAGCATGCGAGGCGCTGCCCCGAAGTGCCCCCGGAAGCACGCGAGAAGCCCGCGCTCGCGATGCGGCATCGGCCAGCGCGCCATTCCCCTGTCGAGATACGCGCCGAGGAAGTCGATCAGGATCGTGTTCGAGCGCTCGGCAGGATCGGGCGCGCCGAGAGCGATCAGCAGGTCACGGTGCGTGCGCGTGATCCCTACGCGCGCGAGCAGCGCCGTGCTCTCGCGATCAGGCCGCGTCGGTGCGAGCGAGCGACACACCCCCCAGAGAACGCGCGCCGCGACGCTCTCGGGCGCCGCCGCGCAGTCGGCGCGGATCGCATCGAGGCTCTCGAGCGGCGCGAGCATCTCGTCGACCGCAGCCGCGGCGTCGGGCGCTATCGAGCCGAGCCACACGCGCGTGCGATCGACGATCCGCGCGCGCGACTCCTTCGGGATGTCTGCTGCGAGCGCGCGGTGCTCGCCGAGCTCGTCCTGCCGCCACCGGAGCCCCGCCGGCGACTCCGCGGCGATTCCGAAGCGCAGCGCGAGCCACTCGATCTCTCGCACTTCCAGCTGGCCGATCGGCGCGTCCGGCGCCGGGCGACCGCGCAGTCCGAGCGCGTGCTCGACGTCGGCGTCCTCGATACGCCCCTCGCGCCACGCCTGCCGGTAGCGCTCCTCCGAGAGATAGACCTCGGCGTCGTGGAGATCGTGCGCGGCCGCGAGCGCGTCGTGGAAAGCCAGGTGCTGGAACGCGTGCAGCGTGTTGTGGTGGATGAACCGACCGATCGGACCCTGCGCCGGCAGCAGATGCGCAGCGCGCGAGACTGCGTCGAGCACCGCGCGACGGCTGCCTCGCGCGTCATCGGGCGAACCACTGGTGTCGCTCACGGCGGCGCACGTCAGCATCGCGTGTGCCACGCCATGCGTCCCGCTCGCGAGCGGAGAACGGACGGGCGCGTGCGCGCTCTCGACGGGGAAATCTTCCTCAGGCGGGTGTTCTTCCCGGGGTCGACGCGGTCTACGACGCGAGCTCGACGCGGGGACGACACGATTCGAGTGCTCTGCGCGTGAGGCCCCAGAGGTGGCACGAGCGGTGCTCGGGCGGCGCCATCGCGACGCGCAACCCGCGCCGCGCTGCACGCTGGAAGGACGAATGCCTCCGCTCGATCTCCAACACCGGAACATGCGCCTCGTCGTCGGCGTCGACTTCCGCGTCGGCTCGCTGCGCGCGCTGCGGCACTCGATGCGCATGCTGCAGAGCGGCATCGCGCGAGAGGTGCACGTGCTGCACGTGCTCGAGGGGGACCGCGCCGACGATCCGGTGCTGCGGGAGTGCGTGCCCGATGCGCTCGCCGAGCTGACGCTCCAGCTCGGCGGCACGGCCCTCGAGCTCGCGCGCCCGAGCGGCGCGTGGGCGCACGTGCGGAGCGGAGTCGTCGAGTACGAGCTGCGTCGGCTCGCGTTCGACGTGAGCGCCGACGTGATCGCGATCGGCACTCGCACGCGCGACAGCGGCGACGAGGGGCGCGCGGAGCCGCTCGGACCCTTTTCGGTGCTGACGGTCGGTGCGGAGATGGTGCTCGACTCGCGCCCGTTCCGGTGCGAGCGCTGCGATGTCTGCGACCGCATCCGCGCCGCACCCGACGCGATCGTTCCGTGGTGCCCGGCCCATGCGCGCGCAGGCGCGCGAGCTCTCCGGATCGTGCCGCCCGGCACGGTGCGCGTCCTCCATTGACCCGCGCTCCCGAGGGACTCTCGAATGACCGAACGACCGGTCCGTGAAGCGGCGCTCGACTGGGTGCCCGCGCTGAGACGACACGCGAAAGCCGATCTCGTCTCGGGCTTTTTCGTGTTCCTGATCGCGCTGCCGCTCTCGCTCGGCATCGCGCTGGCGAGCGGCTTCCCCGCGATCGCCGGGGTCGTCACCGCGGTCGTCGGCGGCGTCGTGGTCACCTTCCTCAGCGGCGCGCCGCTGACGATCAAGGGTCCTGCCGCCGGTCTGATCGCGATCGCGGTGGCGTCAGTCGCCGAGCTCGGCGAAGGCGATGCGATGCTCGGGTATCGACGCACCCTCGCGGTGATCGTGTGCGCCGGAGCCGTGCAGATCGCGCTCGGGCTGCTCCGCGCCGGACGCCTCGGCGACTTCTTCCCCGGCTCTGCAGTGCACGGGATGCTCGCGGCGATCGGCGTGATCATCATGGCCAAGCAGATCCACGTGATGCTCGGCGTGACCCCGACGGCGCGCGAGCCGCTCGGGCTCCTCGCGGAGGTGCCGAACAGCCTCGCGCACATGAACCCGGAGATCGCGGCGATCGGCCTGCTCAGCTTGGTGATCCTCTTCGGCCTGCCGATGATCCGTCATCCGCTGGCCAAGAAGATCCCAGCGCCGATGCTCGTGCTGCTGGTCGCGATGCCGCTCGGTCTCTGCTTCGACCTCGATCACCAGCACACCTACTCGATGATCGGCGAGACCTTCGTCATCGGTCCGAGGTTCCTCGTCGACGTCCCCTCGAACCTCGCGAGCGCGCTCGTCGGCCCCGACTTCTCGATGGTGGGCACCGCCACGTCGATGAAGTTCGTGGCGATGTTCGCACTGGTCGGCACGCTCGAGTCGCTCCTCACCGTTCGCGCGATCGACGGCCTCGATCCGGCGAACGGTCGCTCTCGCTACGACCGCGACATCGTCGCGATCGGCGTGGGGAACACGCTGTGCGGGCTGATCGGTGGCCTGCCGATGATCTCCGAGATCGTCCGCAGCAAGGCGAACCTCGACAACGGTGTGAAGTCGCGGTTCGCCAACTTCTTCCACGGCCTCTTCCTGCTCGTGTTCGTGGCCCTGCTCCCCGCGCTCGTGCACGAGATCCCGCTCGCCGCGCTCGGGGCGATGCTCGTCTACACCGGCGCTCGTCTCGCCTCGCCGAACGAGCTGGTGCACGCGTGGAAGCTCGGCCGCGATCAGATCGCGGTGTTCGTCGCGACGCTGTTCGTGACGCTCGCGACCGACCTGCTCGTCGGCGTCGCGGTCGGCATCGTGCTCGAGATGGCCCTGCACGTGATGCACGGGGCGCGTCTGACGACTCTCTTCCGCCCCTTGCTCGAGGAGCGCGACGAGGACGGCGCGCGCGTGCTCGTGCTCCGCTCGACCGCGACGTTCGCGAGCTATCTCGCGCTCAAGCAGCGGATCCGCACGCGGGCGCGCGAGCACGAGCGAGTCGTCGTCGATCTCAGCGATGCGCCGCTGGTCGATCCCACCACCCAGGAGCGACTGCACGATCTGGCGCTCGAGCTGCACGATCTCGGCATGCACCTCGAGGTGCGCGGGCTCGACCGTCATCGGGCGCTCGGAGCGCTCCCGAACGCGCTGCGAAAGCTCGCGTCGCGACCGATCGAGGCGATCTGACGTGGGTCAGCGGTCGTCTTCTTCTCGCGACGCGTCGGCCGCCGGCAGGAACACCTCGAACCGGCTTCCGATGCCCGGCTCGCTCGAGACCGCGATCCACCCGCCGTGCTCGCGCACGATCCCCTCGGCGACCGGCAGCCCGAGCCCGGTGCCTTCTCCCTCGGCCTTGCGCGTGAAGAAGGGCTCGAACAGATGCGGGATGTCCGCCGGCTCGATGCCCGTGCCCTCGTCGATCACGGTCATGCGCACGTAGCGCCCCTTCGGCGCGTGCACACCCGTCGGCGGCACGGTCTCGATCTCGTCGACGTGCACGCGCACCCGCCCTCCCTGCGGCATCGCCTGCATCCCGTTGGTGAGGAGGTTCGTCAGCACCTGCATCAAGTGCTGAGGATCGACGCTCACTCGCGCGTCCGGCGCCACGGTCTCGACCTCGACGTCGACGCGATGCCGCCGGGTCAGGGGTGCGAGAGTTCGCGTCGCGTGCGCGGCGAGCTCTGCGGGATCGTGCACGTCGCGCCGAGGTCCCTTGCGTCGCGAGAAGTCGAGCACGTCGCGGAGGCTGCGCGCCATCCGTCCGGCCTGCTCGAGGATGGTACGGGCGCTGCCGTGCGTCTCGGTCGCGTGGTCGCTCGACTCCTCGATCATCCGCGCGTGTCCGGAGACGACGTTGAGCGGCGTCCCGAGCTCGTGCGCGAGCGCCGACGAGAGCTGACCGACGGTCCGCAGACGGTCGGCGTGCCGGAGCTGCTCCAGCGCGGCGACGCGCTCCGTCTCGGATTCCTCCAGGGCGCGACGTGCCGCGCCGAGCTGCTCGGCCATGTGGTTCATCTCGCTCGCGAGGATCGTGACCTCGTCGTTGCCGCGGATCTGCGCGCGCGCGTCGAGCTCCCCGGCGCCGATGCGCCGCGCCAGGATCGCGAGGCGCCCGAGCGGTCGACCGACGAGCCAGCCCACGAGCGCGAACGTGATGAACCCCGCGGCGGCGGCGAGCGCGAGCGTCTGCGCCGCGAGCGACCACCACCCGACGCGCGTCAGCAGCGCGTCGACCGCCTGCGGCTCGACCAGCTCGATCACGGCCGAGCCGTCCGATTCGATCGGCACGTACGTCACGATCTCGTGCTCGTGCACGCCGACCACGACCTCTCCGCGCGCGAGCGGGTCGATCGCAGGGCTCGTCAGCAGCGGCCGAGGAAGCGCGGAGCGCTCCGAGATCGACACGAGGCGCGCGATGATGTGCGCCGCCGCGACCTCTTCCCGCTCGACCATCGCCCGCGCCTCCGCGAGCGGGTCTTGCGAGCCGTGGTCGCGCGCGATCGCGGTGTGCAGCGCGTGCGCGAAGAAGACGCGATCGCGCAGCGTCACCTCGAGCAGCAGACGCCGCTCCTCCTGCAGACGCACGAGCACGCCAGCGCCGAGCACGAGGACGATCGCGCAGAGCAGCGCGATCCAGAGCCGCATGGCGATTCGCATGACTTCTCCGTCTCGGGCACGGCGCCTGCGTACGAGGGAAGCGCCGCCCGTCTGATAGCATCCCAACGCGATGTCGGAGCGAAATGCACATGTCCTCGTGGTCGAGGACGACGAGCCGATGGGCGCGTTGCTGGTGCGAGGACTGGGCCGTCGGGGACATCGCGTCGTGCACGTCCGCAGCGCCGCCGAGGCGCTCACGAGCGTCGACGTCGACGACTTCGACACCGTCGTCTCCGACGTGCGGCTCGGCGGCATGACCGGTCTCGAGCTCTGCGAGCGCCTCGTGGCGCGACGCCCCGACGTCCCCGTGATCCTGATCACCGCATTCGGCGATCTCGACACCGCGATCGCCGCGATCCGCGCGGGGGCGCACGATTTCCTGCCGAAGCCGTTCGAGGTCGAGGAGCTCGCGCTGCGCGTCCAGCGCGCGGCCGAGCTGCACTTCCTGCGCGCCGAGGTCCATCGCTTGCGCGAGGGCGTCGTCACGCCACTGCGCTTCGACGACATGATCGGCGAGAGCCCGGCGATGCAGCGCGTGTTCGCGATGGTCGAGCGCGTGACCGCGACCGACGTTCCGGTGCTGATCGCGGGAGAGACGGGAACGGGGAAGGAGCTGGTCGCGCGCGCGCTGCACGCCCGGAGCGCACGCGCGAAGGGCCCCTTCGTCGCGATCAATTGCGCCGCCGTCCCGGAGAGCCTCCTCGAGAGCGAGCTGTTCGGGCATACCCGCGGCGCGTTCACCGACGCGCGCAGCGCGCGTGCCGGGCTCTTCGTCGAGGCGAGCGGCGGCACGCTGTTCCTCGACGAGATCGCGGAGATGCCGCTCTCGATCCAGGCGAAGCTCCTGCGCGCGCTGCAGGAGCGCACGGTTCGTCCGGTCGGCAGCGACAAGGAGATCGCGTTCGATGCGCGCATCGTCAGCGCGACGCACCGCGATCTCGACTCGCGCGTCGCCGATGGCCTCTTCCGAGACGACCTCTACTATCGCTTGAACGTGCTGCAGGTGCGCCTGCCCCCACTGCGTGAGCGAGGCGCCGACGTGCTCGCTCTCGCGAACGAGTACCTCCGCAGGATCGCGACGCGCAGCGGCCGTGGTGTGCAAGGCCTCGCACCCGAGGCGGCGCGCAAGATGATGGCGTACGCGTGGCCGGGGAACGTGCGCGAGCTGGTCAACGCGATGGAGCGCGCGGTCGCGCTCGCGGAGTACGACCAGATCACGGTCGCGGACCTTCCCGACAAGATCCAGGCGTTCGTCTCCCAGCACGTCCTGGTCGCGGGCGACGATCCGTCGGAGCTGGTCTCGCTCGAGGAGGTCGAGCGTCGCTACATCCTGCGCGTGATCGACACTGTCAGCGGGAATCGATCCCGCGCCGCCGAGATCCTCAAGGTCGATCGCAAGACGCTGTACACGAAGCTCAAGTCCTACGGCTGGCGTCCTTCCGATCCGTCCTCCTGAGCTCATCGCGGGCGGACGACCACGTTGTCGATCGAGACGTTGCCGGTCGTGGTGACGAAGACGCCCACGACATTCGTGAAATGGGTGGGGAAGACCGTCGCCCAGAATCCCATCGCGCGCCCGAACGGCTTGCCGGTCGGATGGCTCCGCCACGACGTCGTCGGGACCGTCAGCGCGTCCGAGATCCAGATCGCGACGTCGGTGGGATCGGCGCCCGGAACCGCGCTCACGTGCTCGGGATCGGTGTCCGCGCGAGTGCGGTAGTCGATCGAGACGAGATCGAACGGTCCGCCGCCGTCGAGCCTCACGTAGATCCCTTGGAGCGTCGTTCCGAACGCGTGCTGGTTCTCGTAGACGGTCGGATTGCCCCACGCGTCGGGCGGATCCCACGCCTGCGGATACAGGTGCGTGTGCCCGGCGGAGATGAACGCGTCGCTCACCCCGTATCGCTCGATCGCCCAGTTCTCGAGATAGGTGCCGCCGCGTGAGATGTGCGGGTTGGCGGGCCGGATCGCGCCGTGGCCATCATACGCTCCGTCCATCAGCGGGTCCCAGCTCACCACGCGGTCGGGCGTGGCGCGGGGCAGACGGATCTCGACGAAGGTGCAGCTCGGCGGGCTGCAGTGGTCGGTGGCGCCGCTCCAGAACGGAAGACCGTCACGCTGCGCGCGGAAGCGGTACGCCCCGGCCGGCAGGACGAGTCGGATGTCGCCGCTGGCGTCGGTGAGACCACCCTGCGGCTGCGCGCTCGTGCCGACGAACGCACGAACGGTCACCGGCGACGCGAGCGCAGCGCCCGCGGCGTCACGCACGCGCACGAAGACTTCGGTCGTGCACGGGAGCGGCTCCGACGAGCACGCGCCGGTCGCTGCGTCGCACACGCCTGCTTCGTGGCACGCGTCGGCCGGCGCGCAGACGATCGGCATCGCGCCGACGCACACGCCCGCGCGGCAAGCGTCCACGCGCGTGCATGCGTCGGCGTCGTCGCACGCGGTTCCGTCGGCGCGAGGCTCGTCGAGCACGCACTCGCCGCTGTGGGCGTCGCACCGCGCGTCGCGGCACGGCTCGCCGGGACACCCGACGCCCTCGCATGGATCGGGCGGCCCCGCGTCGGCGACACCCGTGCTCGCGTCGATCGCCGCGTCCTCGCCGCGTCCACCGTCGCGAGCCGCAGCGTCGGGCGCCGGGAGCGCGCCGCCATCATGGATCGTCGACGCATCGATCATGACGGCGGTGGCGTCGGCGACCGCCGCGTCGGCGATCGCCGCGTCGTCGATCGCAGCGTCGATCGCGGTGCCGCTGTCCGCCGTCGACGCGTCGCTCGGGGGATCCTCGATGCGTCCTGGGAACGCGCCGAAGGCGCACCCCGTCGCGGGGAGCAGCGCGAGGATTGCGAGCCAGCGTGAGCGCACGCCCGACGTACATAGGCCGCGCCGTCGAGGCCGCAATCCATCGAGATCGGTGTGCGAACGAGCCGGGGAGATGCGCCCCGACCGGGAAAATTTCCTCACCGCGCACGTGCGCATTTCGCCGATCGTGATCACTCGGGACGCGCCGTCGTGATCATGCCGATCGGGCATCGTGATCACTGTCGGAGCGGAGCGACGCTGGTCGTCGGTCGAGGGTTCAGTGCTTCGCGTTCTC
>JALYRN010000217.1 GCA_030855295.1 Myxococcota bacterium
CCGTGCGCCGGAGCCCGCGCGCGCTCGCCGCGCTCCTCCTCGTGCTGCTCTCACCTGCGGCGCTCGCCGCGCTCCTCCTCGTGCTGCTCTCGCCTGCGGCGCTCGCCGCGCAGGACTCGCCTCCAGCGGGCGGCGATCGCCCAGCCGGCGACGAGACGGTCGCCCCCACACAGGACGCCGACGTCGCGCGACGCGCGCGGGCGGAGTTCGAGCAGGGCTATGCACACTTCGAGGCGCGCCGCTTCCGCGAGGCGATCCACTCGTTCCAGGTCGCGGCGCAGCTCGTCCCGAGCGCCGACCTCTGGTTCAACATCGCGCGCGCGCACGAAGAGCTCGCGGAGTGGGATCAAGCGGTCGAGCACTACCGCCGCTACCTCCGCGATCGCGTCGATCCGCCGGATCGAGCGCGCATCGAGGCGCACATCGAGCTGCTCGAAGAGCGCGCGGAGGCCGCCCGCGCCGCGCGGCTCTCCGCTCCGACCACCGGGAGCCTCAGCGTGCGCGTCGACCTCGACGGCGCTGCGATCCGGCTCGACGATCGTGACGTCGGCGAGAGCCCGCTGCCCGACGACCTGACGCTCGAGCCGGGCCGTCACTCGCTCCTGGTCACGCGCGAGGGCTCGCTCCCGTTCCGCGCGGAGGTCGGCGTCGAGCCGGGCCTGCGCACCGCGGCGTACGTCGATCTGCACCCCGAGACCCGCTACCGCGCGGTGCAGGGCGACCGCATCTTCACGTGGATCGCGTTCGGCCTCGCCGCGGTGTCGCTCGGCACGAGCATCGGGCTCGGCGTGGAGGCGGGCTCGCGCCAGGGCCCCGACCTCACGTCGGCGCGAGAGTGGGGCACGTACTCGGATGGCGCGCTCGGCGCTGCGATCGGCTTCGCCGCGCTCGGGATCGTGCTCTGGTTCGTCGAGGGCCGCGCGGTGGGGACCGAGACGATCACCGCCTCCGAGCCGTGACGGCGGCTTCAGCGGAGGTCGGGCCGATGAGGCCTCAGCGCGCGAAGCGTCTCCTCGATCGACGCCCGCGCAGCGCCTGACGCTCGCCCCTCCGCGAAGGCGCTCTTCTCGCCGCAGGCCGCGCGCACCGTCGCTTCCACCGACTGCTCGATTGCCGTCAGATCGTATCCACCCTCGAGCACGAACCCGACGCGCCCGTGGCCGAGGCGCTCCGACACCTCGACGATCGCCGTCGCCATCGCGGCGTAGCTCTCGGCGTCGAGCCGCATCGACGAGAGCGGATCGGCCGCGTGCGCGTCGTAGCCTGCCGACACGAGCACCAGATCGGGCGCGAACCCCTCGACCAGCGGCAGCACGGCCGACCGGAACGCGGCCGCATACTCCGTCGTGCCCGCGCCCGGAGGCATCGCCAGGTTCGCGTTCGTCCCCGCGCCGGCGCCGTGGCCGATCTCCCCGGGCGCGCCGGTGCCGGGATAGAGCGGCCACTGATGGAGGCTGACGAACAGCACCCGCGGATCCGACTCGAACGCGGCCTGCGTGCCGTTGCCGTGGTGCACGTCCCAGTCGACGATCGCCACCCGCCGCGCCCCTGCGTCGAGCGCTGCCGCCGCGGCGATGGCCACGTTGTTGAGCAGACAGAACCCCATCGCGCGATCCGGCTCCGCGTGGTGCCCCGGCGGGCGCAGGAGCGCGAACCCGCGCTGGGCGCGTCCCTCGACCAGCGCGCGCGCCAGCTCCGCGGCACCACCGGCCGCGCGCCACGCTGCCTCCCGAGTGCCCGGCGCGACGTAGGTGTCCGCGTCGATCATGTCGAAGCGGTCTCCCAGCGTGCGGTCCAGCGCGTCGAGGTGCGCCGCCGAGTGCACCCGCAGGACCTCCTCGACCGTCGCGGTGCGCGCCTCGATCACGAGCCGCTCGCGGCCGCCGAGCGCGCGCTTCAGCCCTCGCCGCGCCGCCTCCAGGCGCTCGGGGCACTCCGGGTGGCGCCGAGGCGCGCGATGCGCGTCGAAGCACGCATCGTCGACGATCGCGAATCCGCTGCCCGCCATCCCGGAAACCTGAGGCCTCGGCCCCCCCTCGCACAAGCAGGCTCTATTGACCCTGAAACAGCGCGGGTGGTACCAAGCAGGTCGATCCGTAGGGAGAACACGAGGGCATGAGAACCAAGATCATCGCCGGAAATCTGGCTGCCGTCCTCGTCGTCGGCCTGGTCTCGTACTTCCTGGTGAAGTCCAGCGTCGAGTCCGAGCTCCTCGAGGAGGTCGACTCCCGGATCGTGTCGGATTTCCGGATCCTCGAGCGCTCGTTCCGCCTCTCGGCGCGCGATCTCGCGGAGCTGGTCGAGGAGCAGGCAGAGCAGCGCGCGCTGAGCGAGACGTTCGTCAACGCGCTCGACGAGACCGCCCGCCGCACGCGCTCGTACGAGGCCGCCGATCGCACGGCGTCGTGGCTCGCCGATCCCGCCCGCCGAGGCGCCGCCCCCGACATCGTCGTCGTGATCGACGACGCCGGACGCGTCGTCGCGCGCAACGCCGATCGCAACCGCATGTACCAGATGGAGATCGCGCGCGCGGTCCCCGCCGTGCAGCGCGCGCTGCGCGGCGACACTGCGACCGGCATCTGGCAGAAGGAGGACGAGAACAAGGTCCTCCAGATCGCCGTCTCGCCCATCCGCGGCGAGGACCACCGCGTGCTGGGCGCGCTGCTCGTCGGCTACGACGTCTCGAACGGGCTGGCGCGCTCCGAGAGCGAAGTCCTCGGCCGTGACGTCGCGTTCCTCCTCGACGACCGTGTCTACAGTTCCTCGCTCGATCAGGAAGGGGCGCCCGACTCGCTGCGCGCCTATCTCTTCGGCGAGGGCGAGGCCGCGACCGGGGCCGCGCTCCAGCAGGGCGCGACGAGCGCACCGTTCACCGTCGATCTCGGCGACCAGCAGTTCGTGGGTGTGGTCGGCCCGGCGCCGTCGGGCGGCTCGGAGACGCAGCTCGCGATGGTCGTGCTCGCCAACCGCACCGAGCAGCTCGCGAAGGCGAGCGCGGCGAACATGATCCTGCTGCTGACCGTGATCGGCTCGCTGATCGTGCTCGTGTACGGGTTCTTGATCGGCGGCAGCTTCCTGCGGCCCGTCGAGCAGATGGAAGAGGCCGTCCTCGCCGTGATCAACGGACGCACCGACGTTCGCATCGACGTCGAGAGCGCGGAGTTCGGCGGCCTGGCGTACCGAATCAACCAGCTCCTCAACGTCTTCACCGGCACGCCCGAGGAAGACGATCAAGGGCGGGTCAGCCAGCCGCCGGGCGGACGCTGGCAGGACGACAGCATCGCGCAGAGCTCGCTGGCATCGCCCGCGGAGACGGCGGGGGCAGCCGCCTCCACGTCGGGAGCCGGCGACGACGCCGAGGTCGACGATCCGGCGCTCGTCGCGCGGCTCGCGGCGGAGCCGGAGGATGCGTACTACGCGCGCGTCTACGCCGAGTACGTCGCGGCGAAGCAGGCGGTCGGCGAGGATGTCAGCAACATCCCGCAGGACAAGTTCGTGCAGCGCCTCCGCGGCAACGAGCAGTCGCTGATCAAGAAGCACAATTGCCGGATGGTCCGGTTCCAGGTACAGACCCGCGGTACGCAGGTGAACCTGAAGCCCGTGATCATCCCCTGATGTCTTTCTTCGGTCTCTTCGGTAGCAGGAAGTCCCCGGTCGAGAAGCACGGCGCGCGCGTCGCGGACAAGCGCGCGCAGGCGCCCGACCGGTGGGAGTCCATCCAGGCGCTCGGCGCGATGAAGTCCGCAGACGCCGTCCAGGCGCTGCTCCCGCGCTTCACGTACTACGCCGATCCGAGCATCACGGATCAGGAAGAGAAGGACGAGGCCTTCCGCCTGATCGTCGAGACCGGCGAGCCAGCGATCGACGTCGTGCTCGCGTTCCTGCGCCGCACCGACTCGCTCGGCTGGCCGCTCAAGCTCCTCGATCGTCTCGTGCCGCACGATCGGGTCGTCACCGAGCTCCTCGAGGTGCTCGGCACGATGGACACCGAGTACGAGCGCGATCCCTCGCGCAAGGTGCAGCTCCTGCAGGCGCTCGAGGACCGCAGGGACGCGCGCATCGTCGAGGGCGTCGAGCGCTTCCTCGAGGACGTGAACGAGACCGCGCGCTTCCACGCGACCGCGGCGCTCTTCGCGCAGGAAGACCCCTCACCCGCGCGCGAGGCGGCGCAGAAGGCGCTCGCCGCGGAGAGCAGCATGCGCGTGCGCGGCCGCATGCTCGACGGCTTCTCCGAGCGCGGCTGGGAGGTCGGCGCGGAGCGCGCGAAGATCGAGAAGGCGCTGCCCCCGAGCTTCGCGCTCGACAAGGCCGGCGTCCCGCGCGCCCGCTCCTGACCGACGTCGTTCGAAACGAACGAGCCCCCGAATGCACGAAGGCCCAGCACGTCTCGCGACGTGCCGGGCCTCCTCTCGTGCCGCCTCGGACGAGCCGATCAGTCGCTGACCTGGACCTCGGTCGGCAGGTAGATGACGAGCCCGATGTTGAACATGTGGTTGAACGTCGTGCGCGAGTCGTCGCCGTCGATCGCACCATCGGGGAAGCCGCTGCCGGGCTGACCGTTCGCGTCCTCGCCGCTCTCGTCGAAGCCGCTCGGACGCCACGAGAACGGGAACGCCCGCCACTCGAACTGCAGACCGATGAACTCGTTGAAGTACATGCTCAGCCCGAGACCGAGCATCGGCGCCGGCGTGAGTCGGTCGGTCGTCGCCGTCTGCGTGGCGGCGCACACGTCGGTCGTCGTCGACATCCCGGAGCAGGGGTTCGCGTCCGCCGGAACGTCGCTGCGCTCCTGCAGCCCGAACAGCGCGACGCCCGCGAGGATGTAGAGGTCGGTGTCGACGAAGGCCGCCTGGAAGAGCGACAGCTTGCCGCGAAGCGGGATGAACACCGCCTGGAGCGCGACGCCCCAGCGCATCCGTCCGACCTGATCGGGGAAGTTCCCGGCGGTCGGGAGGTCGAGCCGGTTCCGGTCCGTGACCTGACCGTTGCGCGCGATCTGCGTGGTCAGATCGGTGTCGATGTCGAGCGGCGCCGCGGCGCCCCAGGCGCTGATCCCGAGCCAGTCGGTGAAGTGGTAGCCCAGCGAGCCGCCGAAGAAGAGAGCTCGCGAGAACTCGTCCTGCAGCGTGTAGCCGACCGACGGCGTGACGAAGAAGCGATTCACGCGGTACTGCCGCAGGTGACGCACCGCCGGTTGCCCCGCGAGGGGTCCCGTGATCTGCACGTCCTGCGCGCTCGCCGCGCCCGGTGCGATCGCGCCCACTGCGACGCTCGAGATCGTGGTCAGCGCGAGCGCCGTCACGGCGGTGAGGAGGATACGATTCATCTTCGTTCTCATGGTCGAATCGCTCCCTTGATCACCGCGGAAGGCGGTATTCGAAATCGAAGGGCAGGAAGACCGTCAGGCCGAGGTGCGCCGTGACGTTGTTGATGAACGCAGGGCTCGACTGCGACCAGGTCGCAGGGTCCGTGCGGTCGACGCCGAGCGCGACCTCGAGGTTCTCGAGCTGCTCGAGATACATGTAGTTGCGGAGCTCGGCGAAGATCGCGAGCCATCGAGTCACGAAGATGCGCAGACCGATGCCGAGGTTGAACGCGACCCGCACGTCGAAGTCGAACCGACGCACCTCGGGATCGATCACCGGAATCGGGCGCGTCCGCATCAGTCCGACGCCGCCCAGGACGTAGATGTCGTACTGGAAGATCAGCTCGTTGAAGAGCGAGAACTTGCCGTAGATCGGCACGTACGTGAACGCGAGGTGGGCGCCGAACTGGTAGCTGTTGACCGGCACCGCGAGACGGGTGCCGCGCCGCACCAGGTAGCCGATGTCCGACTCGGACTCGAGCCCCTCGTACCAGATGAAGTTCACGCCCAGCGCCAGGACGTTCGTCCACCAGTAGTTGAGCCCGACGCCGACGCCGCTGTGCGACACGAACGGGTCGTTCAGCGACTGCGAGTACGACGGCGAGATCTCGACGCGATTGATGCGCAGCGCGTAGATCTGCTGCACCGCGAAGATCTCCTCGCGCGCCTCCTGCGCACGATCGGGGGTCTCGCGCTGTGGCCCCGCGACGTCGGCCTCCTCCGTCGTCGCGAGATCGCCGATGACGTCGCCCTCGGCGGCCGGCTCGCCGGTCTCCTCCGTGGGCTCGCCTTCGCCGAAGGTCATCTCGCCTTCGGCGGTCCCGCCTTCGGCAGTGCCGCCTTCAGCAGGTTGCTCGGTCTCCTCGAGACCGAACTCCATGTCCTGCGCGTTCGCTGGACCCGTCACGAGCAGCACTGCCGCTGTGGCGGAGACGCCCAGCAGTGCACGTGCGAGCAGTGCTACGGAAGCCTTCCTCATCGCAACCCCTCGATTCGAGGCACGCTGGTTGACGACACCACGATGCTCCAGCGGGAGCCCTTGGTGTGCTGCAACCATTCGAAATCGTTGAACAAACGGCATGTGAGCGAACGATTGGCGGCGACTATACCACGCGCGAATTCGCGAATTCAATGGCGAGTGACTAAGCCGCTGCGGTCTCTTCATCGGGCTTGGCGAAGAGCGCCTGGACGAACGCGTCGGTATCGAACTCACGGAGATCTTCGATGCGCTCACCGATGCCCACGTAGCGCACGGGAATGTGGTGCTCGTCGACGATGCCGAGCACGACACCACCCTTCGCCGTGCCATCCAGCTTCGTGAGCACGATTCCGCTGATCGAGATCGCGTCCTTGAAGAGCTGGGTCTGCTGGATCGCGTTCTGACCGGTCGTCGAGTCCAGCACGAGCAGGATCTCGTCGACCGGTCGCTCGAGCGCCTTCTCCGCGGTGCGGACGACCTTCTTGAGCTCCTCCATCAAGTTCGACTTGGTGTGGAGTCGTCCTGCGGTGTCGGCGATTACGACGTCGGCGCGCTCGGTCTGCGCTTTCTTGATCGCCTCGAAGATCACCGAGGCCGGATCCGCGCGGTCCTTGCCCTTGACGATCTCGCACCCGACGCGCCGTGCCCACACGTCGAGCTGCAGCACGGCGGCGGCGCGGAACGTGTCGCCCGCCGCGAGGACGACCTTCTTGCCGTCCTCCTGGAAGCGGCTCGCGAGCTTGCCGATCGTCGTCGTCTTGCCGACGCCGTTCACGCCGACCACCAGGATCGTCGTCGGCTGCGACGAGAGCCGAACGCCGCCCGCCGACGGGCCGAGCACCGCGCGCGCCTCTTCACGGATCGCGCTCCACACGGCGTCTTCGTCGGCGAGCTCGTTGCGCTCCATCCTCGCGCGCAGCTGTCCGAGCAGCTTCTCGCTCGTCCGCACGCCGATGTCGGCGGTGATCAGGACCTCCTGGATCTCGTCGAGGAGGGCGGGGTCGATCTCCCGCTTCGTGCTGAAGATCGCAGAGAGACGCGCGATGAACCCGCCCCGCGTCGACGCGAGGCCGCGACGCATCGCGGCGATCTGCTCGCGGCCATCGGGCTTCTCTCGCGCGGGCTCGGCCTTCGCGGCGGGCGCTGCGTCGGCGCGCACGGCCTCCGCCTTCGCTGCCGTCGCGGGCTCGGCCACGGCGCTCGTTGCAGGCTTCGCACGGTCGCCAGCACGTGCGGGCTCGACCGCAGGCTCTGCCTTCTTCGAGGCCTTCTGTTTCGGCGCCTCCCCACGAGCCGCCTCTCCGCGAGCCGCCTCTCCGCGAGCCGCCTCTCCGCGAGACGGCCCCGCATCCGGCGGCGCGGCC
Source organism: Myxococcota bacterium (assembly GCA_030855295.1). Taxonomy (GTDB): domain Bacteria; phylum Myxococcota_A; class Polyangia; order Polyangiales; family Sandaracinaceae; genus Sandaracinus. The sequence goes on from JALYRN010000217.1 coordinate 7,709, forward strand.
TCACCACGCGGCGGCTCGGGCGCCTGACGACGCATGGCCCAGAGCGCGATCGCGGCGACGACGAGAACCGCGATGACGATGGCGACGATCGTGCCCGTGTCCATGACGGGGCCGACTATAGAGAGACGCTGCGAGCGAGGTCAACGTGCCGATCGGTCGCCGTGCTGCTCGCTGCCCGATCGGGAAGCCATCTCGCCGTCGATCGCCTGCGCTGTGCGACGGATTGCGTCGAGATCCTCGGCGCTCGGCGGCTCGGGCGCGTACGCCGCGCGCTCCACCGACGCGATCAGCGAGGGCAGGGCGATCGGTGAGGCGTGTCGGGCGCGGGCCGCGCGCTCGAGCTCGCGGGCCGTCCAGACGCCCCAGAGATCGGGGGTGGGCAGCAGCCGCGCGGCGATCGGCTGCAGCGGCTCCCACGCGAGATCGCGAAGGCTCCGTAGGCGCACGACGATCGACGTCCACTCGCCGCGATGCGGGACGGTCGCCTCGTGTCGCGCGAGCTCGTAGCCGCTCGACGCGATCTCGATCGCATGCGTGCCGGCCGCGAGCGAGATCGCGAACCTGCCGTGCGCATCGGTCGTCGTCTCCGCGATCGTCTCGTGGGCGCGGCGCGAGCGGACGAGCGCGCCTGCGATGCCGACGTCGCTGCGTGCGTCGATCACCCGTCCCGTCACCTCGCTGGACTCGGGCCGCATCGTCTTGCGAGCGCCGAGCTCGATCGCGGGCGCTGCGATCGGGAGCTCGGCGCGCCCCGGAGGTGCACCCGCTCGGCGACGCCTCCCCGCGAGCCCGAACAGCAGCGCGCTCGCGGCCAGGGAGATCGCGATCCACGACCACGGCGTGCCGCCCGGCGTCTCCACCCGCAGCGCGATGCGCGGCGACTCGCTCGCACCCCACCACGGCGCGTCGCTCTCGAACCGCGCGATCACCTCACCGTCGAGCGTGCCGAGCTCCTCCCACCCGAGCGTCGTCGCGAATCGCCCGTCGTCGTCGGTCAGCGCGGTCCCGAGGTGACGATCATCGGCCCAGAGCCCGACGGCCTTCCGCGCGAGCCCGCCCTCCGACGAGCGGAGCGTTCCCGAGAGCTCCACCGTCTCGCCGGGGCCGACCTCGGATCGAGATCCCGCGAGCGTCACCGTCGTGCCGCGGAAGCGAACGATCGGCACCTCGGTCTGCGCGTCGGCGCGGTGCGCGTCCGCGGCCGATCGCACGACCAGCCGCGACGCCGACGGCGGGCCGATCT
>JALYRN010000218.1 GCA_030855295.1 Myxococcota bacterium
GGGCGGGGCTCGGCGCGCACCCGAACGCGTCGGCCTCGAGCGCACCGGGCGCGCATCGCTCGGCGCCGTTGCAGTACACGCCGTCGTCGCAATCGGCCGGGCTCGCGCACGTCGCGACGGTCGCGTCGGTGGCGGCGTCGGGGAGCGGCGCTGGATCGGCGCAGGCGAAGAGCCCGAGGAGCACGAGGAGGATGCTCGCGTGGCGCTGCAACATTCGCATGCCAGCGGTGGTAACACGGATCGCCGCGCGCGCGGCTCGCCCATGTCACGCGCGGTCGAGGTCGACGAGGAGCGCCGCGGCGAGGAGCAGTCGACGATCGTCGAGCGTCGCTTCGCCCGGCAGCTCGATGCGCGATCCGGACGCGTCCTCGAGCACGCTCGCGAAGAGCGATCGGCGGGCGCGCACGATGCGCGTGAGCTCCGCGCCGTCGCGAGTGACGACGTGCCGGCGGCGGTTCCACCACGAGCGGCGCGCGCGCAGTCGCTCGTGGCCCGCGCGGTCACGCAGCACGATCGCTCCGAAGAGCCCCGCCGACGCCGAGCCGATCGCGACGCCCTCGGCGACGATCTCCCACGCGCCCGCCCAGCCCGCTCGGCGCACGAGCCTCATCGGCGTGCGATCGAGGTCGCGGATCTCGATCGTGCGCCCCCGGAGCGGCACCCACCGCTGGGCCAGCGGCAGGTCGATCTCCGCGGCCTCGCAGAACGCGGCGCCTCCGCCGTCGAGGAGCGACCATCGGTTCGTCGCCACGCCGAAGAAGCGCGCGATCAGCGATCCGAGATCGCCGGGCGCGCGCAGCGTCAGCGCGCCCGTGGTCTCGAGCGTCTCCGCGAACCAGTCGCGATCGTCGCCGCGCCGCTCGGTCGCGCTCGCGGGCGTCTCGGCCGGCTGCTCGCGATCCGCGATGCGCGTGACCAGCAGCGCCGCCGCGGCGCCGAGGCCGCACGAGACCAGCAGCTCGGAGCCGCCGATGCGGAGCAGATCGTCGCCGTAGCGGCTCGCGCCGTTCGCGGCCTCGTAGGCGCGATCGATCACGAAGAGCACGGCGCTCGCGGTGCCGACTCCGGCGATCGTCGCGCCGACGCGTCCGAGCGCCTCGCGACGCTGCGCGCGGCGGACCTCGTCTCCGATGCGGCGGAGCTCGCTGAGATCCTCCGCGCTCACCGGAGCGTCCGCGCCGGGCGCGCTCGTGGGCGCGACCCCGCCGAGCTCGAGGAGCACGTCGACCTTCGCGCGCAGCAGCCACCACGCGAGCGCCGCGAGCGCGAGCGCCGAGCCGAGCGCGAGCGTCACGTCGCCGATGCCGAGCGACTCGCGCGACCAGTATTCTCGCGTCTCGTTCAGCGCGTCGAGGTGCGCGCTCCACGCGACGAGCCCTCCGCCGGCGACCGCGAAGAAGACGATCGCGGCGACCGCGAGCGCCAGGCGGTTGCGCGCCTCGTGCCGCCGCGCTCGGTCCTCGAGCGCTCGCGTCTCGGCATCGGCGGGCGCGTCGGGGGTCGACGAGAGCCGATCGAACACGGGGGTCCTCGCCCGCGCGATCGTCCACACCGCGACGCCGCAGAACGCGCCGAGCCCGAGCGACGCAGCGAGCGCGCCGAAGCCCAGCTCGGCGTCCGGGAAGCCGTAACCGAACCCGAAGAACGCCGCGGTCGCGACGCCGAACCAGGTCAGGACGCCGGCGGCCGCCGCGCGGCGATGCACCGCGATGGCGCGGGTGATCCGTGCGGCCTCGCGGTCCGCGTCGGTCTCGCGCGAGCTGTCGCGGGTTTCCATTCGGAGCGGCCTACGCCTCGCGCAGAGGACTCTTCCCGGCGCGATCCGCGAGAAACAGATGGCCAGCGGGTGTTCAAGAAAACGGCTCGCCCGCTCCGGTTCCTCCCGTCCGCGCGCGCGGACGCGCGCTCCCGTCCGGAACCTCCGGGGCGAGCACTCCTGCTGAGCGCGGGACACCCAGGCGACCGCGTCCGGGAATCCCCGCTGGAAGCGGGCGGCCCGGGACGTAGATGCTCGATCTACGGACGCGAGCGGTGATGCGAGAACGCCCCGTCGAGATGGTGCCGGATGCGCAGCGCGCGAGCGCGGGTGAGAGCTCGCTCGTCCGCGAGCTCGCGCGGCCCTGGAACCTGATGAGCCTCGTGCGGGTGCCGCTCGCGGTGCTCGTGCTCGTGTTCCGTGCCGAGCTCGGGATGGTGATCGCGCTGATGGTGCTCGCGGCCGTGTCCGACGGGATCGACGGCGCGATGGCGCGACGCGCGAAGGCCGATCCGGCGATCGGTGCGTGGCTCGATCCGGTCTGCGACAAGGCGTTCGTGGTCGCGCTGCTCGCCGCGATCTGGTGGGTGCACCAGCCGGCGTGGTGGTTCGTCGCGCTCTGCGCGGTGCGCGAGATCATCGTCGTGCCGCTGGTGCTCGCGCACCTGCTGGTGCCGGGCCGCTCGCGGCGCCGCATCGAGTACCGGGCGCGCCCGAGCGGCAAGGCGACGACGTGCGCGCAGTTCGTCGCGATCGGCGCGGTGCTCTTCGCGCAGGACGACATCGCGAAGTGGTCGGCGATCGCGGCGGCGGTGCTGGGTCTCTGGGCCGGCGTCGAGTACGCGCTTCGCGCCCGCGCGACGCTGGGCCGCGGCTGAGGAGCGCGAACGCCTGATCGGGGCGCGTCACTCCGACGCTTCGGGAGGCCTTTCGGGGGGCGGTGGATCGGTGGCGGCGGGGTCGGTCGCGGGAGACGCCTCGCGCAGCGGTGCGGGCGGGATCGACGGGCCCGGAGGGACGGCGCGCTGCGCCTCGTAGACCTTGAACTTCAGCGTCACGAGGTAGGTCAGGCCGCACGCGAGGATCGCGGGCGGGCCGAAGACCCGGCCGAAGACCTCGAACACGAGCGCGATCGCGGCGAGCGGGACGCCGACGACCGCGACGAGCGCCGACGCGATTCCGACCACCGCGAAGAGCGCGGGGTCGAGCGTCGCGATGCCGCTCAGGTTCACGCCGTGCGCCGTGAGCGCGCCCGAGATCCCACCGAGCACCATCGACGGAACCAGCAGCCCCGCGGAGCCGCCGGACGTGATCGTCAGCCCGGTCGTCAGCAGCTTCGCGAGCAGCACCAGCGCGAGGATCCCGGCGCCGTCGAGCTCGGCGCTGTGCCCGAGGATCGCGTCGACCGTCTCCTCGCCCATGCCGAGCACGTGGTGCGGCGCGAGGCCGAGCCCGTGCTGCAGCCCGAGCGCGAGCAGCCCCGCGACCACGACCGCCAGCGAGCCCAGCCACGGCGGCCCTGCGCGCTCGACCAGCCCGCGGATCGCGAGGATCGCGCGGCCGAAGCCGAGCGCGAGCGGCCCCGAGACCGCGACCGCGACCAGCGCCGCGACCGAGTACTCGGCGACCGAGTAGAGCGGCTCGTGCGGCGGCGGGTGGAAGAGCGGCTCGTAGCTGCCGTGCATCCACGTGTCGCACCAGAACGCGACCACGCCCGCCCACAGCCCGTACGCGAGCTTGCGGTAGATGATGCGATCGCCGTACGCGACCTCGGCCGCGAAGAGCGCGGCGGTGAACGGCGCGCCGAGCAGCGTCGCCACCGCGGCGGCGATGCCGGCGAGCTGGTACGTGCGCAGCTCGTGCTCCGAGCGCACGCGCAGCACGCGCGAGATGCCGGTCGCGAGGGACTCTGCGATCACGACCGCGGGGGCCTCGAGCCCGCCCGACGCGCCCGAGCCGAGCGTGAGGAACGTGGTGATGGCCTTGCGCGCCGCGTGGCCGAACGCCGGCAGCCGATAGCGCGGCTCGGGATCGTCGCCCGCGTAGACGTAGGTGATCTGATAGTTCTCGATCGCGCCCTGCATGCCGTCGCCCGCGGCGGAGGCCCAGTCGCGGCGGCGATAGAGCCAGGTGCGGATCAGTGCGCCGACGAGCAGCATCGCGATCAGCAGCGCGCCGCCGCCGAGGCCGCCGTGCTCCGCGCCGCCGATCACGTGCTCGCTCGCGGCGTGCACGAGCGCGCGCAGGCCCGCGCACGCGGCCCACACCACGATCGACACGATCGCGACGATCACCGCGATGCGGCCGATCTGATCCCAGCGCTCGACCAGGGCTCGGCTCTCTTCGTCGAGCTTCGTGAAGTGTGTCGACGACATGTCGTGGCGACCGGGATAGACCGTGCGCGCCGCAGATGCCAGAGCGAGATCGCGCGCGCGCCGCATCGAGTACGCTCCGGGCGCGATGGAGGACGTGTCGGCATCGCCTGATGTGCGGTCGCGCAGGGCCGTCGTGATCGGCGGGAGCGGCTTCGTCGGGCGGCGGCTCGTCTCGATGCTCGCGGGCGATGCCGAGCACCCGGCGCGGCCCGCCGAGTGGCCGTCGTTCGATGCGATCCACGTGCTCGACCGCGTCCCGTACGAGGGCGCGGTCGGGACTGTCACCGCACAGGTCGGCGATGTGTGCTCGCGCGACGACCTCCGGCGCGCGCTGCGCGGCGCGCACACCGTCTTCCACCTCGCGTCGATCGTGCACGTCGGGCTGCGGAAGAGCCCGGCGATCGATCGAGTGAACGTCGACGGCGTGCGCCACGTGGTCGAGATCTGTCAGGAGCTCGGCGTCCCGTTCCTCGTCTACACCAGCTCCGAGGACGTCGTGCTCGGGCGCGTGCCGGTGGTGCGCGGCGACGAGTCGATCCCGTACCCGAGCGACGTCGTGCACGACTACGTGCGCACGAAGATCGAGGGCGAGAAGATCGCGCGCGCGGCCGACGGCGCGGGCGGGCTGCGGACGTGCTCCATCCGCCCGGTGCACGTCTACGGGCCGCGCGACCCCCACGCGATCAAGGCGAGCCTGCGCGCGTTCGCGAGCGGCGCGGTGCCCTTCCTGCTCGGCGACGGAACGGCCCGCTTCGACATCGTGTACGTCGACAACGTCGTGCACGCGCACCTGCTCGCGGCGCGCCGGCTGCACGACGAGGCGACGCGCGACGTGGTCGGGGGGCAGGCGTACTTCGTCGGCGAGGACAACGCGCCGAACTACTTCGAGTTCATCCGTCCGTACGCCGAGGCCAAGCGGGTCGCGATGCCGAGGCGTCGCCTCTCGCACCGGAGCACGGCGCTCGCGGCGCGCCTGATGGAGCTCGTGCACCGCGTCACCGGGCGCGAGGTGCCCTTCCATCGCTTCCACCTCTACGTGCTCGCGCAGGACTTCTTCTTCACGAACGAGCGCGCCGCGCGCGAGCTCGGCTACCGCCCGATCGTCTCCCCCGAAGAGGGCCTGCGCCGAACGCTGGCATGGCTCGAGGCCGAGCCCCTCGACTGACGACACCGCCCGGACGGAGCCCGTCGCGCGCGCGACGAGGTGCGAGCGCGTCAGCTCGCCGGCGCGTGCGCGGCGCTCCGGCGGATGAGCTGGTGCAGCTCCATCAGGAGCCGGTCGTGCGGGGCGGGCTTGGTGAAGATGCGATCGCAGCCGACCTCACGGGCGCGCGCGAGCTCGGGCTCGTGGACGTGCGCGGTGAGCACGACGATCGGGATGTCGCGCGTGCGGGGCTCGCGACGGAGCGCGCGCGCGACGCTCCAACCGTCGAGGACCGGCAGCGACAGATCGAGGAGGATCGCCGCGGGGCGAAGCTCGTTCGCGCGCAGCAGCGCGTCCGCGCCGTTGCGCGCCGCGATCGCGCGGAAGCCGTGGAATCGCAGCGTCTCCAGCAGGATGGCGCAGGCGTCCTCGCAGTCCTCGACGACCAGGACGAGTGGGCGCTCGGGATCCTGTTCGCGCTTGGGCACGGTCGCATATCGCTCCGTATCGAGGCTCCACAAGCAGCATCGCGCGATCGGCGTCGTCGCGCCGCGCTTGTGGTCTGCAGCGCGCGTCCGCAGATGACGCACATGACGGGCCGGCATCGCATCGCCCGGGCCGCGATCGCTGGATGGATCGGGACGGCGGCGCTCACCGCGTTCGAGCCCATCGAGCAGGGCCTGCTCGGGCACGTGCCGCCCTACGCGCTGCCGCCGATGACCGCGCGATCGCCGGCGCTCGCGCGACTGCCGAGGCGACGGGCGCTGGCGACGGCGCTCGTGGCGCGGTGGATGTACGGACCCGCGTGGGCGATCGCGTTCGCATCGGTGCGCCGCGCGGGGCGGCCGGCCCGCGAGGGCGGCGCGGGCCGCGTCGTGCTCGAGGGCGCTGAGCTACGAGCGCTGATCGCGGGCTGGAGCGAGCTCGCTCGCGCCCGACGGGCCGTCCTCGCGCTCCTCGGCCCGCCGCATGCGCACGTCGTCGACCTCCTGCCACTGGATCCACCCGGCGGCCGCGGCGTGGCGCGCGGCGGTGACGGTGTCGGGCACGTGCACGAGCGCGGTCCCGGCCGCGCGCGCGGTCTCGGCGAGGCGATCGAGCGCGGCGCGTCGCGACGAGCTCGCGGTGACGTCGCGGATGTAGATCGCGAGCACGCGCCCGGGGCTCTCGGTGGCGATCGTGACGTAGTGCTCGGGATCCTCCTGCCCGCTGTCGCCGATCAGCACGAGCGGCAGGTGCGGGAACGCGCTCATCACGCTGCGGATCTTCGCGAGCTTGTGGCCGTGCCCGCCGCCCGGCGCGAACCCGGTCCGCGTCAGCCCCCAGTCCCGCAGGAGCACGGGTCCGTCGGGGATCGAGTGCAGCGCGAGGAACTCGTCGATGTGCTCGTGCAGGTTGTACGGGCTGCTCGAGACGTAGACGATCGGGTTCTCTTCGTGGCCTTCCCCGCCGTGCCGGAGCGCTTCGTAGAACGCGCCGACGCCCTCGAAGGGCACGCGCGCGTCGGAGCGGCTGAGGAAGAGCGCCCACGCGCGGCGCAGCAGGTTCGAGACGCCGGTGTCGATGACGGTGTCGTCGACGTCGCTGAGCACGACGAAGCGCGCGCCCGACGGGCACACCAGCACGCGCGCGTCGGCGGCAGCGCGGGACTCTCCGCCATCGAGCTCGAGTCGCACGTCGTTCCATCCGTCGACCGCGCTCTCGGGCGGCGGGACCCACAGCTCGAGGAAGCCCTCGTCGTCGGTCCGGCCCTCGAACACCTCCGCGCCCCAGCGCGCGCGCACCGGAACGCCGGCGCGCTCGATCGTCGCGTACCGGCGATAGGACGCGATCGCGCTCGCCACGACGGTGCGGCGCTCGGACGGCGGGGGGACGTCGCGGTGCTCGAGCACGCGCGCCCGGATGCACGCGCGCGTGTGGGTCCCATAGCCGCGGTACGGCAGCACGCGCAGTGGTCGCTCGACCCCCAGGCGTCGTCGCACCCCGCGCGCGAGCGCGCCGCGACGCCGATCGACGTACCAAGCGGCCTCGAACACCGAGCTGGGCAGACGCATCACCCCTGGCAGACACTTGGTGACGCGCACCGCCGCTGCCAACCCGAGCCCGGCGATGATCGCCCTTTCCGAGAAGGGCCCGTACGGGAGCGGCGGAGCTCAGCTCGGGCTCGCGCAGCCGGGCACGACGCAGGTCCCGTCGCGGCACGCTCCGTCGGCGCAGAGCACGACGCAGGCGCCCGCGACCGTGCAGCCGCCGGGGCACGCGGGTAGGGACACGTCGCACGCGCCGAGGCCCCACGCGGGATCGTGCTCGCACGAGGCGCCGAGCGGGAACGGACCGACGCACGCCGAGTCGATGCAGAGACCGCTCTGGCACTCGCTCTCTCCGGCGCACGGCGTGCCGGCTCCGCCCTCGCGCGCGGGCAGGCTCGCGGCGCACAGGCCGTCCGATCCGCAGCGGTGATCGCGCTCGCACGCGTGGGCATCGTCGCAGCGCTCGCCCGACGACACGACCTCGACGCAGCGCGCCGGCTCGCCGTCCGGCGGCGCGACGCAGTGGAGGCCGTACGCGCAGTCGTCGGGATGTCGCGCCGCGTCCGCGAAGACGCGGCACGGCTCGCCCGGTCCCACGGCCCCGATCACCGGATCGTCCGCGAGGAGCTCGGTGACCGGCCGCCCGTCGCACGCCGCCACCCGGGTCACGATCGCCGAGGCGAGCGCGGCGTTCCAGCCGACCTCGCCGAGGCCGATCGCCTCGTCGAGCGAGCTCGCGTCGAGCGCTCCGCAGCGCGCGGCGATGTCCTCGTCGCTCGGCGGCTCCACTCCGCACTCGCACGCTGCGTCGCGATCTCGGAGCGCGGTCTCGAGCCGCACGCACCAGTCCTGCACCGACACGCCGGCCGCGAGGGTGTTGCCGCAGCCCGCGGTGAGCAGCAGCGGAACAACGGTGATCGCGAGCGCGAACGAAGCCACGCGCGGGACGGGGAGCGTCATCGCGCGCGAGTGTAGCTGCGCTCCACGCGCCTGCGTCACACCTCGGGGCGCGGGCAGTCCGAGCCGGCGACGTCCTCCGGTCTCGATCGAGGAACCGCGATGCCGGGACGTCGCGAGCAGCGGGAGTGCGAGCGCTGCGCAGCGCGCGCGCCGCTCGCGACCAGCACACGCCGTCGCTATGGTCGACTGCATGAGCGAGATCGAGAGCACCTCCGTGGTGGGAGCGCCGCGCCGCAACGAGAACATCGCGATCGTCGCGTCGCTGTTGCGCGCGCTGGAGTCGTTCGACATCGAGCGCGCGCTCGAGCACCTCGCGCCGACGATCGTCTACCAGAACTACCCGCTTCCTCCCGACCGCGGCCACGCCCAGGTGCGCCGCACGCTCCGCCTCTTCGCGCGGATGGCGAATCACTTCGAGGTACGGTTGATCCACGTCGCGGAGCGCGACGGCATCGTGCTCACCGAGCGCACCGACGTGATCCGCGGCCCCGCGCTCGATCTCGAGTTCTGGGTGTGCGGCACCTTCGAGGTGCGCGACGGCAAGATCGTGCTCTGGCGGGATCGCTTCGACACGGCGGCGTTCGCGCTGCAGCTGCTGACGAGCCCGGTGCGCTCGGTGCTGCGGGCACCCCGTCGGGGG
>JALYRN010000219.1 GCA_030855295.1 Myxococcota bacterium
CACCTGCACCGCGGGCTTCAGCGCGTGCGGCGCGGGCGCGCTCTCGTGCGTGCGCGCCGTCGGGCCGGCGCCCGAGGTGTGCAACGGCCTCGACGACGACTGCGACGGAACGACGGATGAGGCGCTGACGGATCCGACGCTCGGCATGGCGTGCGGGCTCGACACCGGCGAGTGCGTGCGCGGCACGACGACGTGCGCGGCGGGATCGCTGACCTGCGCGGGCAGCGTCGGCGCGACGCTCGAGACGTGCAACGGGCGCGACGATGACTGCGACGGCATCGTCGACGACGATCCGGTCGACGTCGGCGGATCGTGCGGCTCGTCGGTCGGCGCGTGCGTGCCGGGCAGCTTCGTGTGCACGTCGGGCGCGCTCGCGTGCTCGGGTGGCGCGCCGTCGAGCGCGGAGACGTGCGACAACCAGGACGACGACTGCGACGGCACGACCGACGAGTCGCTGATGCAGAGCTGCTACTCGGGGCCCGCGGGCACCAGCGGCGTCGGCAACTGCCGCGGCGGCGCGCAGACGTGCACGTCGGGCGTCTTCGGCGCGTGCGCTGGTCAGGTGCTGCCGAGCGGCGAGACGTGCGACGCGGCCGATCAGGACTGCGACGGATCGATCGACGAGGGCGTGACCCGCGCTTGCTACACGGGCCCGGCATCGACGCAGGGGGTCGGCGTCTGTCGTGGCGGCACGCAGGCGTGCAGCGCGGGGACGTTCTCGGCGACGTGCGGCGGGCAGATCGTGCCCGGCAGCGAGACGTGCGACAGCGAGGACGACGACTGCGACGGCGCGGTCGACGAGGCGAGCGGTGGCGGTCCGCTGACGCGCAGCTGCTACACGGGAGCTGCCGGGACCTCCGGCGTCGGCACCTGCGTCCCGGGCACGCAGACCTGCCGCTTCGGCGCGTTCGGCGTCGTGTGCAGCGGTGAGATCGTGAACACGGTCGATCGCTGCGGCGACACGCTCGACACCGACTGCGACGGGCTGGACGACGCGGGCGAGGGCTGCCTCGCGGCGGGCACCGAGCTGCGGATCGACACTGGCACGGCGCTCGGCTCGAGCCACTCGTACGCAGTGCAGCTCGCGCCTGGCGGCTCGCCGCTCGGGAGCCGCGTCTACGCGGTCTGGGTCGACAAGCGCGACGGCGCGAGCACCGCGGTGATCTACTTCTCGCGGTCGACCGACGGCGGCGTGACGTTCAGCGCGCCGACGGCACTGAGCTCGACCTCGGGCCGCGCGGTCGAGCCGCGGATCGTGGTCGGCCGGAGCGGCACGAACGACGTGATCCACGTCGGGTACCAGGTCGTCACCGGCGGCATCCGGCACGTGTACGTCGCGACGTCGACGAACGGTGGCGGCGCGTTCACGAACAGCGCACAGCTCGACACGACCGCGAGCACCGACAACTTCAAGCACGCGATCGCGACGAGCGCCGACGGTGCGCGCGTGGTGATCGCGTGGGAGCAGCTCCGCACCGACAACCTGCAGCGACGTGTCCTGTCGCGCGCGAGCACGAACAGCGGATCGACGTGGGCGGGCGAGCGGAACGTGTCGGTGAACACCGGTGCGTCGCCCAACGCCGGCGAGCCGGTGGTCGCGGTCACGTCGTCGGGGCGCTTCGTGTTCGCATGGCGCGAGGTGCGCACCTCGGCGTCGCGGACGACGTTCGACGTGTACGCGACGTTCAGCGACGACGCGACGAGCGCGATCGCTCCTGCGAACGAGGATCGGCTCGACGCCGACACCGGCAACGTGCGCGCGAGCGACGACCTGCGGATCGCGCAGGACGGCACGCGCGTGTACGTCGTGTGGACCGACGTCTCGACGGTCTCGGGCGGCGGCTCCGACATCACGTTCGCACGCACCACGAACGACGCGGCGAGCTGGAGCGCGGAGCGCATCCTCGACGACGCGTCGGGCGAGGTCTCGAGCAGCTACCAGCCGGCGATCGCGATCGACCCGCGCACCACGAGCGCGACCGACGACCGCGTCTTCGTGGCGTGGGTCGACACCCGCGACGGAACGCAGATCTTCTTCTCGCGCTCGCTCGACAGCGGCGCGACCTTCAGCGCGCCGGTGCGCGCGTCACAGCAGGCGAATGGTCCGGTCCCGGGCGTGAACGACTCGCCGGCGATCACGTTCGGCGGCAACGACTCGGTGATCATCGCGTACGCGAACGACGCGAACGGCTCGAGCACGTACCGCCGCATCCGCGCGGCGGTCAGCATCGACGGAGGCGCGCTCTGGCAGGTGACCGATCCGGTGCTCGACGGCGGCGGCGGCGAGGCCGACTACCCGGCGATCGCGCGCGCGACCACGACGACTCCCGCGTTCGCGGGGGCGGTGGTGTCGTGGATCGACTTCCGGAGCGCGACGCGCGTGAACGGCGACGTGTACCGCGCGCGCGTCGGGAGGTAGGGCGACCCGCGCGTCGATCGGTAGCGCGGTGTCGCTGATCGGGTGAGCTCCGTGCGAGCATCCGGGCCTCCTCGGAGGGTGCGATGGCGAGTGTGGACGTTCTGGTCGTGGGGGCGGGGCCGACGGGGCTGACGCTGGCGTGCGAGCTCGCGCGCCGCGGGCTGTCGGTGCGGGTCGTCGATGATCGCGAGGGGCCGAGCACGACGTCGAAAGCGATCGCGGTGCACGCGCGCACGCTCGAGATCCTCGAGGACATGGAGATCGCGGAGCAGGTGATTGCGCGCGGCGTGAAGCTGCGCGGCGTGACGATGTGGGCCGGCGGCGAGGTGATCGTCAGCGCGGATTTCGACGAGCTCGAGACGAGGTTCAACTACTTGCTGAGCGTCTCGCAGGCGGACACCGAGGCGCTGCTGATCGAGCGTCTCGCGGCGCTCGGCGTGGCGATCGAGCGAAAGAGCAAGCTGGTCGGGCTCCGGCAGGACGGAACCGGCGTCACCGCGACGGTGCAGAAGGACGGCACCACCCAGCCGGTGCGCGCGGCGTGGCTCGTCGGGTGCGACGGCGCGCGCAGCACGGTGCGCAAGGCGCTCGAGCTGCCGTTCGAGGGGAGCACCTACGACGAGCGCTTCCTGCTCGCCGACCTGAAGGTGCGCTGGGACGTGCGCGACGATCGTATCGCGACGTACTTCGCGGACGACGGCGTGGTCGCGTGCTTTCCGATGAAGGAGGGCCGGTGGCGCGTGGTCGCGAGCGCGACGCCGGGAGACGAGAGCGACGCCGCGCCGACGCTCGAGGAGATGCAGACGCTCTTCCAGCGGCGCACCGGCACCGGCGGCGTGCTGAGCGACGCGACGTGGCTCGCGAAGTTCCGGATCCACTGTCGCTCGGTCGGGCGCTACCGCGACGATCGTGTCTTCCTCGCGGGCGACGCGGCGCACGTCCACAGCCCGGTCGGCGGGCAGGGGATGAACGTCGGGATGCAGGACGCGCACAACCTCGGGTGGAAGCTCGCGCTCGTGCACGGCGGTCACGCGCGGGGGCTGCTGCTCGACAGCTACGAGACCGAGCGGCTCGCGGTCGCGCAGGCGATGCTGAAGAGCACCGACGTGGCGACGAAGGTCGGCACGCTCAAGAGCTCGGTCGCGCGCGCGACGCGCAACGAGGTCGCGCGGTTCCTGTCGGGCTTCGAGTTCGTGCAGCAGCGCATCACGCGCGAGGTCGCGGAGCTGACGGTCGGCTACGAGAACAGTCCGATCGTGCGCGAGGATCGCATCTCGATGCTCAGCGCGCGGATCGGCTCGGCGGCGGGCGGAGAGACGCCGACGATCGGCTCGCTGCGCGACTTCGAGGCCGGGCCGCACGCCGGCGCGCGCGCGCCCGACGGCCGCGCGACGTTGTCCGGCAAGGAGGGCACGCGGCGCATCGCGCAGGTGATCGACGGACGCTCGCACACGCTGCTGATCTTCGACGGACGCCACCACAGCGACGAGGCGTACGCGCGCTACGCGAAGCTCGAGGCCGCCGTGCGCGCGCGCTACCCCGAGCAGGTGCGCACGTTCGTGGTCACCCCGCACGCGTCACGCCCGGCGCAGCTGCCGGAGGAGATCCCGGTGCTCCTCGACCCCGACGGCGATCTCGAGAAGCGCTACGCGGCGTCGACCGAGTGTCTCTATCTGATCCGCCCCGATCTCTACGTCGGCTATCGATCCCAGCCCGTCGACGAAGCGAAGCTGATGTCCTATCTCGCGTCGATCCTGCGATAGACCTCGGCCGAGCGCGAGGGGATCGGGCAAACGCGTCGTCACGCCGTGGTACGCTTCCGTCGTGCTGTTGTTCGACGCGCCGCTCACCTTCAGCGAGTTCATGACGCACGAGGACGTTCCGCTCGCCGACGTATTTCGTGAGGTGCTCACGTTCCTGCGCGCGCGTCCGGACGCGGTCCTGTTCGGCGCGCAGGCCGTCAACGCGTACTGCGATCCGCCGCGGATGACCGCCGACATCGATGTTCTTTCCACGGCGCCGGTCGAGCTCGCGGACGCGATCCGGGCGCACATCGCGAATCGCTTCCACATCGCGATGCGCGTACGCGAGGCGGGCGACGGCGCCGGGTTGCGCGTGTACCAGCTCCGCAAGCCGAAGAACCGCCACCTGGTCGACGTACGCGGGGTGAGCTCGCTGCCTCCGTATCGCATCATCGAGGGCGTGCGGGTGATCGAGCCCGGCGCGCTCGCCGCGATGAAGGCGAGTGCGATCGCCGCCCGGAGCGCACGTGAGAAGGGCCTCTCGGACCGCCTCGATCTCACACGCCTCCTGCGCACGTTCCCCGAGCTGAGGGCCCCCGCCCGCATCACGGAGCTCTCGCACCTCCACGGCCTCGCCGGCGCCGCCGCTGCATGGACGGAGGTCGCATCGACCCCGCTCGAGCCCGACCCCGACCCCGACGACGACGACTGACGGCCGAGGCGCGAACCTGATCGTGCGGGCGCCCGCGACGTGCAGTCTCCCTGACTCGCTCACGTGTCGATCTCGCGGCCGTGCCGCTCGAGGGCGCGGATCAGAGCGCGTCGGCGTCGACGTCGAGATAGCTGCGCTCGGCGCTCTCGCAGAGGGCGGCGAGGGTGTCGACGCGCGGGAGCTCGGTGGCGATCCAGTAGCGCGCGGCGTGCTCGATGCCGCGCGCGAAGGGATCGTCGCGGCCGGCGACGATCGCGCTCATGCGGATCCACATCCACGACACGACGAGGATCGATGCGAGCTCGAGGTAGTCGGCGGAGTGGCCCATCATGCCGTCGAGATCGCCGGACGCGCCGCGCGCGCCGAGGGTGGCGGTGAGCGCGACCACGCGCTCGGTCGCGGCGCGGAGGGCACGAAGGCGCTCGGGATCGACGCTCTTCGCCTCGGCGAGCGCGACGTCGGCGAGGATCGCGTCGCGCAGCGCCATGATCGCGGCGCCGCCTCCCGCGACGACCTTGCGGCCCAGGAGATCGAGGCCCTGGATGCCGGTCGTGCCCTCGTGGATCGAGTTGAGCTTCTGATCGCGCAGCCACGACTCCGGCAGGTACTCCGACGAGTAGCCGTACCCGCCGTGGATCTGCACCGCGAGCGCGTTCGACTCGAAGCCGCGCTCCGACGGGAACGACTTCGCGATCGGCGTCAGGAGATCGAGCAGCAGCTTGCTGCGCTCGCGCTCGGCGGGATCGATCGAGTGCTCCGAGAGATCCGCGTAGCGCGCGGCGACACCGAGGAGGCAGAGCGCGCCCTCGACGATCGCCTTCTGCCGCAGGAGCATGCGGCGCACGTCGGCGTGCTCGAGGATCGGCACCGGCGCGCGCGTCGGATCGACGCCGAGGGGGCGTCCCTGCGTGCGCTCCTTCGCGTACGCGAGCGACTCCTGGTACGCGACCGACGCGGTCGCGGCGGCGTTGACGCCGACCATCAGCCGCGCCTCGTTCATCATCTGGAACATCTGCCGCAAGCCGGCGCCCGGCGCGCCGAGCAGCCAGCCGCGGCACTCGTTCGCGTCGCCCAGCGCGAGCGCGACGCTCGGCAGCCCGCGCCAGCCGATCTTGTGGATGACGCCGCTGATCGTGACGTCGTTGTCGACGAGCGTTCCGTCCTCGGTCGGCCTGCGCTTCGGCACCACGAAGAGCGAGATGCCCTTGGTGCCCGCGGGCGCGCCTTCGATGCGCGCGAGCACGAGGTGCACGACGTTCTCGGTGACGTCGTGGTCGCCGCCCGAGATGAAGATCTTCGCGCCGCGAAGCAGGTGATGCCCTTCGCTCGTCGGCGTCGCGCGCGTCTGCACGTCGGCGAGCGAGGAGCCCGCCTGCGGCTCGGTCAGCGTCATCGTGCCGGTCCAGCGCCCCTCGTAGAGCGGCGCCATGTACGTCTCGCGCAGCGCAGCGTCGCCGAACGCCTCGATCAGGTGCGCGGCGCCGGTCGTCAGCCCGGCGTACCCGTACGCCGACAGATTGCCGGCCATCAGGTACGCGCTCGCGAGCGTCGAGACCGCGAGCGGCATCCGCTGCCCGCCGACCTCGGCCGGCCGCGTCGCCGCGATCACGCCGAGGTCCACGAGCTCCTTCCAGATCGCGCGCATCCGCGGGTGCACGATCACGCGCCCGCCCTCGAGCCGCGGCGGCGCCTCGTCCATCGCGCGGTACGAAGGGAAGAGCACCTCGCGCGCGACCTTGCGGCACGCGCCGATCCACAGATCGAAGGTCTCGCGCTCGTGCTCGGCGAACGCCGGCAGCGCGCACAGCGACGACACGTCGAGCACCTCGTGCAACAGGAAGTCGACGAAGCGATCGGAGACCAGCGGGTTCATGCGCGCAGGGTAGCGGACGCGCGCTACCATGCGCGCCCTCGCCGTGATCCGTGCTCTGTGGAAGCTCGCGCGCCCCAAGGGGATGGCGCTGATCGCGCTCTTGCCGATCATCGGGTTCTCGTTCGCGTTCTGGGATCACGGCTGCCTGCTCGCGTGGGACGAGGCGATCCCGCGGCTCGCGCTGCTCGGGCTGCTGTGGGCCGTGCCGCACATGGGCACGATGTGGTTGAACGCCGCGCTCGATCGCGACGAGGGGCAGGTGCTCTTCGGCGACGCGGCGCCGGTGCCCGAGGGGATCGAGAAGTACGCGTACGCGACGATCGTGCTCGCGGTGGTGGTCGCGTTCGTGGCGCACGTCGGTCTCGGCGCGTGCGTGCTCGGGTGCGCGATCTTGTCGGTGCTCTACTCGCATCCGCGCACCGCGTGGAAGGGACACGCGCTGCTCGGCCCGCTCGCGAACGCGGTGGGCTACGGCGTGCTCTCGCCGCTCGGCGGCTGGCTCTACGCCGAGCTGCCGCCGACGCCCCGCGGCCTCGCGGTGCTGTGCGTCAGCGTCGCGTTCATCTGCGCGGCGTACCTCGCGGCGCAGGCGTTCCAGGAAGAAGAAGATCGCGCCCGCGGCTATCGCACGTTGGTCGCGCTGCGGGGCGCCCGCACCACGCTGACGGTGACGCGCGCGCTGTTGATCGTGTCGGTCGTGCTCACGATCGGCCTCGCCGCGCTCGGCTGGTTCCCGCGCGGCGTCGTGCTGTCCGCGCCCGCGTTCTTCGCCGCCGACCGCGTGCTCGTGAAGTGGCGCGAGGTGCCCGGCGGCGGTGACGGAACCTGGGCCGCCCGCTTCTTCGTCCGCCTCGCGATCGCCGGCCTGATGTGCCTCGCGGCCGTGTCGATCGAGTTCACGTGGGGCCAGTCGCAGGGCCTTCCCCTCGGCGGCCTCGGCACCGAGTCCGGCCACCCGACCACGCGCGTCTGCGGCGGCTGAGTCGACAGGAGTGCTCGCCCCGAAGGGCGCGTACGGGAGCGCGCCCGGCGCGCGGACGGAAGCGCCCGGAGCGGGCGAGCCGATTTTTAGACAGCGGCTGAGCTCGAGTCGACTCGAGTTCACTTCGATGCGCTCGGTCGTGCTCCCCGGGGCGCGAGCCCAGCGCTTCGCGGCGGCGGTCGGGCCCGACGAGGTGATCACGAGCGCGAGGGCGAGCTCGGAGGCGAGCGGATGTGCTATCGGGGCCTCCGTGGGCTCGAGGACCTCACGCGCGCGAGGTCCAGCGCTTTGCGGCGGCGGTGGGGCCCGACGAGGTGATCGCGAGCGGGACGCGGAGCTCGTGGGCGAGGCGCTCTGTAATGGGTGCGTCCGTGGGGGCGAGGATCGGGTCGACGTCGCGTAGCGCGCGGGCGAGGCGGGCCTGGTGCTCGAGGTCGCCGGCGCGGAGATCGATCGCGGCGCCGTGCTCGTCGTGCACGAAGAGCGATGCGTCCTCGGCGCGCGCGTAGTGAGTGGCGATGGTGTCGCTCGCGGGCTCGCGGTCGAGGTGCGTGATCGCCAGGGCGTCGAGGCCGCCGCTGACGCGGAGCGCGTAGCGCGCGAGGACGAGATCGGCGAGGCCGACGCGGAAGCGGCCTTGCCAGCTGGCGTCGGAGTTGTGCTGCTCGGGGAGCGACGCGGCGAGCGCGGCGCGCTCGGTGGGGAAGGGGCCCTCGCCGTGGCGCGTGAGGTAGGTGCGCAGGACGCCGAGGCGGGTGATCGGGCCGGCGAAGCCGTGCGCGGTGAGGAGGGTGCTCGCTGCGCGCGGGGTGCAGTCGCTCCAGGTGGTGTGGGGGTGGAAGCCGTAGCGCTCGTCGAGGAGCACGCCCTGCGCGCCCTCGAGCACGACGTCGCCTTCGCGCAGCATCGCGGCGAGCGCGGAGTCGGGGACGACGTTGTCGCGCAGCGCGGTCGCGGCGTCGATCCAGCGCGCGATCAGATCGCGATCGGCGAACGGTGCGAGCTCGTCGTGATGCTCGCCGAGCAGGTCGCGCTCCGACGCGAGGCTCGACCACAGGCGCGCTCGGGTGTCCTCGACCTTCTCGCGCAGCGCGCGCGCGTCGCGCAGATCGCCGGCGCGCGGGACGTCGTGCGCGAGCGCGTCGCGCACCGCCTCGCCGAAGCCGACGCCGCAGC
>JALYRN010000220.1 GCA_030855295.1 Myxococcota bacterium
ATCAGGCGGTGCCGCAGGCCGAGGACCTCGAGCTCGCCGAGCGAGGCCCCCGGCGCCAGCACCGCGCCGAGCACGGGACCTCCGCGGAACACGCCCGGCATCGGCGCGGCGAGGACGGTGCGTCCCTCGCCGTCGCTCTTCGCGACCGCCGCGAGCTCGGGCGCGAAGCGCCGCCCATCGATCGACGCGCTCACCGGACTCCCCCCGAGATCTCCGCGAGATCGTGCAGGCTCCAGATGCGCGGGTTCTTGATGCGGCGATGGCCGATCGTCTGGTACGCGCACTCGACCAGCACCTCGAGCCAGCTGCGCAGCTCACCGAGCTCGATGATCTCGTCCGTGTCCATCTGCCGCGCCGCGACGAAGGGATCCATGTCCGCCTCGATGCGCTGCTCGACCTGCTTCATGCCCTCCTCGATCGCGCGCCGCTCGGCCTCGTCCTTCGCGAGGATCTGGAAGTCGTCGTCGAGCTTCGTGTTGTAGGTCGCGATCGCAAGAGTGCGGCCCTCCATCACGCTCAGGCGCGAGATCGTCGTCGAGAGCTGCACGATCGGATCGTAGGGCAGGCCGTTCATCGCGTAGTAGCCGGCGCCGCTCGCCTTGCGGAGGAGCACCGTGAACATCGGCACGTCGTTGGTGCTGTTCGTGTAGATGAGGCTCGAGCCGTACGCGAGCAGGCCCTGGCGCTCGGCCTGCTCGCCGATGTCGAAGCCCGAGATGTCCTGCAGCCACACGATCGGGATCCCGTCCGCGTTGCACGCGCGCGAGAACGCCGCGACCTTCGCGATGCCGCCGCGATAGAGGATCGCCGCGGGTCGCGCGTCGTCGGGATGATCGGGATCGCCGACGAGGCCCTGCCGGTTGATCACGAATCCCGCGTAGAGCCCGCCGACGCGGCCGACGCCGCAGACGATCTCCTCGCCGACGTCGGGCATGCACTCCCAGAAGAGGCTCGAGTCGCACAGTCGCGCGAGCACCTGGAGCGCGTCGTACCCCTCGCGGTGATCGACCGGGAGGATCCCCGCGAGCTCGTGCGCGGGCGACGCGGGCTCCATCGCGCCCATGCCGCCGCGGTAGTAGTCCGCGCCGCTGGTCGGCAGCCGCCGCACGTCGGCGCGCACCTGCGCGAGCAGCGTCTCGTCGTCGGGCACCCGCACGTCGGCGCAGCCGCTCGCGTGCACGTGCACCTCGGGCCCACCGATGTCGAGCGACGTGAGCTTCTGGCTCTTCGCGCCTTTGATCAGCGCAGCGCCCGCGATCACCATGTACGCCTGCTCGGTCATGTACACGCGGTCGCTGATGATCGGCATGTAGCCGCCGCCCGCGATGCAGTCGCCGAACACGCCCGCGATCTGCGGCACGCCCGACGCGCTGAGGAGCGCGTTCATCTTGAAGATGTGCCCCGCGCCGGCCTGGCCAGGGAACGACTTGCTCTGCTCGGGCAGGAACAGCCCGCTGCAGTCGACCAGGTAGATCGTCGGCAGCCGCAGGCGCAGCGCCATCTGCTGGGCGCGCTGGATCTTCTCGGGCGTCAGCGGCCACCACGATCCGCTCGCGACGGTGTTGTCGTTCGCGATGACCATGCACCAGCGCCCCTCGACGCGCGCGAACGCGGTGACGACGCCGGCGCCCGGCGAGGTCAGCTCGCCGAAGGTGCGGCCGTGGTTCACGAAGGTGCCGACCTCGTGGATGCGCGTCCCCGGATCGATCAGCTGCGCCACGCGCTCGCGCGCCGTGAGCTTGCCCTTCGCGTGCACGCGCTCGACGTACTTCGGGCCCCAGCCGCCCTCGACCTCGGCGCGCCGCGTGCGCAGCACGCTCTCCTTCGCGTCGAGCTTCTCGCGGTTCTCGCTCCACGCGCGATCGTCGAGCACCTGCGCGCGCGGCTTGCCGATCGGGACCAGGGGGACGTGAGCCATCGTCGTCGTTCTCGTCTCTACGCGGGCGGCCAGCCGGGGATGCTGCGGGTGTCGTAGCGGCTCTCCGCGAACGCCTCCGAGCGCAGCACCGCGAGGTGCATCGGGATCGTCGTCTTCACGCCCTCGACGTGCATCGACTCGAGCGCTGCGATCATCTTCGCGACCGCGGCCGCTCGATCCGCGCCGTGCACGATGACCTTCGCGATCAGCGAGTCGTAGAAGGGCGGCACCACGTAGCCGGCGCGCACGTGGGTGTCGACGCGCACTCCTTCGCCCGACGGGACGTCGAAGCGGGTGATCGTGCCCGGCGAGGGGCGGAAGCCGTCGTTCGGATCCTCGGCGTTGATGCGGCACTCGATCGCGTGCCCGCGCAGCTCGACGTCGCTCTGCTGCACCGGAAGCGGATGCCCGGCCGCGATCCGGATCATCATCGCCATCAGATCGAGCCCGCTCCGCATCTCGCTGACCGGATGCTCGACCTGCAGGCGTGTGTTCATCTCCATGAAGCGCAGCGTGCCCTGCTGATCGAGCAGGAACTCCATCGTGCCGGCGCCGACGTACCCGATGCTCCGGGTCGCGTGCACCGCGGCCGCGAGCGTGCGCGCGCGCTCGGCGTCGGACACGGCAGGCGAGGGCGACTCCTCGATCAGCTTCTGGTGGTTGCGCTGCACCGTGCAGTCGCGCTCGCCGACGTGGATCACGTGACCGAGTCGATCCGCCATCAGCTGGATCTCGACGTGGCGCCCGCCCTCGAGCAGCTTCTCCATGTACACGCGCGGATCGCCGAATGCCGCGGTCGCCTCGGCGCGCGCGTCCTCGAACGCCGCTCGCACCTCGCTCTCGGCGCGCGCGATGCGCATGCCGCGCCCGCCGCCGCCGCTCTCGGCCTTGAAGAGCACCGGGAACCCGGTGCGCTTCGCGACCTCCATCGCGTCGTCGGCGTCGCGCAGCACGCCGTCGCTTCCAGGGATCACCGCGAGCCCGGCGCGGCGCATCGCGTCCTTCGCCGGCGTCTTGCGGCCCATCAGCGCCATGACGTGCGCGGGCGGACCGACGAAGGTGATCCCGTGCTGCTCGCAGAGCGCGGCGAACGCCGAGCTCTCGCTGAGGAAGCCCCACCCCGGATGGAGCGCGCTGCAGCGCGACTGCTTCGCGGCCTGCACCACGCGGCTCGCGTCGAGGTAGCTCAGCGCGGCGCGTCCCGGTCCGAGCAGCACGCGCTCGCGACCCTCGACATACGGCGCGTCGAGATCCGCCTCCGACACCCCGAACACCGGCGTGATGCCGAGCGCGTCGCACGCCTTCGCGATCCGCACCGCGACCTCGCCGCGGTTGGCCACGAAGAGTCGGTGAAAGATCGGCGCAGCGCTCATGAGGGCGCCGAACCTAGCAAACTCGCCGCGCGCTCGGAAGCGCGCCGGACGTGCTCGCTCACGGAATCCGCGTGCAGATGCAGATCTCGTCGTTGTGCGTGTCGGTGCAGGAGCGCGACCCGCCGGTTCGCATGCACGGGTTCGAGCCATCTTCGGCGTACGTCGTGAGGCACAGCCCGCCTCGTCCGGCGCAGACGAGCGCACACGAGGATCCCGAGAGCTGCACGTAGAACTCGCACTCGGCGTCGCGCTCGGCGCAGCGCTGGTAGCTCGCCAGCCCGCCGTAGATCGCGTCGCATCCGCGCAGCGGAGGCGGTCCCGCGTCCTGTCCGCCGTCCTGTCCGGCGTCCTGTCCGGCGTCCTGTCCGGCGTCCTGTCCGCCGTCCTGTCCGCCGTCCACGTCCGGATCGATCGGCGCGTCGATCGGCTGCGCGTCGCGGCGCGATCCTGCGTCGAGCTCGCCCGCGTCCATGCCGCCGCCGTCGAGCCCGCCCTGATCGCCCTCGACCATCAGACGCGCCAGCGAGCACGCCGGAAGCAGCGCCACGACGAGGACGACGACCCACGATCTCATGAGCCCTCGAGTGTACCCGAGCGCGCGCGCAGCTGAGCGATCCGCTCGCGCCCTCGAGCCTCAGGGAATCCGCGTGCACACGCAGAGCGCGTCGCCCTGTGACTGCGAGCACGGCACCGGCCCGCTCACGGGCACGCACGGATCGCCGGTGGAGCTGTCCATGTAGGACGTCAGGCACGCGCCGCCCGCGCTGCTGCACGCGTCGTCGCACGAGGTGCCGCCCGTCTCGACGTACAGCTCGCACTCCTCGTCGCGCTCCTCGCACAGCTGGTAGGCGCGGAGGCCGTCGTAGATGTCGTCGCACCCACGGCGCGGAGGCGGGCCCGCGTCCTGTCCCGCATCGACGCCGGCGTCCTGGCCGCCGTCGGCACCGGAGTCGCGCCCGGCGTCGAGCGGCGGCTCGGTCCCGGTGTCGACGCGCGCATCGATCGGCTGCGCACCAGCGTCGAGATCGGAGCCGGCATCGAGGCCGCTCGCCGCGTCGATCGGACCCGGCGCGCCGGTGACCGCCACGCGATCGAGCGAGCACGCCGGCAGCAGCATCGCGATCACCGCGCATCCGAGCAGCCCGCGCGACCTCATCGCCGTGAGCATACCCGACGCCGACCGCGCGAATCGCGACTGATCCCGAATCACCTCGCGATCGGAAGTCCCTTGTCGCTCTTGCCGCCGCTCAGCCCCGCGAAGAAGTCGTTGCCCTTGTCGTCCACCACGATGAACGCCGGGAAGTCGACCACCTCGATCTTCCACACGGCCTCCATCCCCAGCTCGGCGTACTCGAGCACCTCGACCTTCGTGATGCAGTCCTTCGCGAGCCGCGCCGCCGGGCCGCCGATCGAGCCGAGGTAGAACCCGCCGTGCTTCTTGCACGCGTCGGTGACCTGCTTGCTGCGATTGCCCTTCGCCAGCATCACCAGGCTTCCGCCGTTCGCCTGGAAGAGATCGACGTAGGCGTCCATGCGCCCCGCGGTCGTCGGTCCGAAGCTGCCCGACGCGTATCCCTCGGGCGTCTTCGCCGGGCCGGCGTAGTACACGCAGCGATCCTTGATGTACTGCGGCAGCCCCTCACCGCGATCGAGACGCTCCTTGAGCTTGGCGTGCGCGATGTCACGCGCGACGATCATCGGACCGCTCAGCGACAGGCGGGTCTCGATCGGATGTCGCGACAGCTCCGCGCGGATGTCGCTCATCGGCCGGTTCAGATCGATCTGCACCACCTCGCCGCCCAGCTCCTCGGTGGTCGGATCCGGCAGGTACTTCGCGGGGTCCTCCTCGAGCTGCTCCAGGAAGACGCCCTCGCTCGTGATCTTCCCGAGCACCTGCCGGTCCGCCGAGCAGCTCACCGCGATCGCGACCGGGCAGCTCGCGCCGTGCCGCGGCAGCCGGATCACGCGCACGTCGTGGCAGAAGTACTTGCCGCCGAACTGCGCGCCGATGCCGGTGCGCTGCGAGAGCTCGAGCACCTTCGCCTCGGTCTCCCGATCGCGGAACCCCCGCCCGTGCTCGTTGCCGCTCGTCGGCAGCGCGTCGAGGTAGCGCGCGGTCGCGAGCTTCGCCGTCTTGAGCGCGTGCTCGGCGCTCGTGCCGCCGATCACGATACCGAGGTGATAGGGCGGGCACGCGGCCGTGCCGAGCGAGCGGATCGCCTTCTCGAGGAAGACCATCAGCGCATCGGGGCTCAGCAGCGCCTTGGTCTCTTGGTAGAGGTAGCTCTTGTTCGCCGAGCCGCCGCCCTTGGCCATGAAGAGGAAGCGGTACTCGTCGCCGTCGGTCGCGTAGATCTCGATCTGCGCGGGCAGGTTCGTCCCGGTGTTCTTCTCCCGGTACATGTCGAGGGGCGCGAGCTGCGAGTAGCGCAGGTTCGTCGTCGTGTAGACGTCGAACACGCCGCGCGCGATCGCGGCCTCGTCGCCGCCGCCCGTGTAGACGTGCTGGCCCTTCTTGCCCATCACGATCGCGGTGCCGGTGTCCTGGCACATCGGCAGCACGCCGCCCGCCGCGATGCCCGCGTTCTTGAGGAGATCGAGGGCGACGAAGCGGTCGTTCGGCGACGACTCGGGATCATCGAGGATCTTCCGGAGCTGCGCGAGGTGCCCCGGCCGGAGGAAGTGCGCGATGTCGCGCATCGCCTCGCGCGTGAGCAGCGTCAGCGCCTCGGGCGCGACCTCGACGAAGCGCTTGCCGTTCGCCTCGAAGGTCCTCACGTGCTCCTGGGTGAGGCGTCGCCACGGCGTCGCGTCGCCCGTATGGTCGTGCCCGAGCGGCAGCAGCTCCTGGTAGTGGAAGTCCGGCATGGCGCGCGAGTCTAGCGCGAGCCCGTCAGGGAGGAACGCATGAGCGGCACGCGCACCGAGACCGACACGATGGGCCCCGTCGAGGTGCCCGCCACCGCGTACTACGGCGCCCAGACCGCGCGCTCGATCGCGAACTTCCCGATCGGCACCGAGCGCATGCCGCGCGAGGTGATCCGCGGCCTCGTGCTCCTCAAGAGGGCCTCGGCGATCGTCAACGCCGATCTCGGGCTGCTCGGCGCCGCGCTGCGCGATCTGATCGTGGCCGCGTGCGACGAGGTGCTCGCGGGCGCGCACGACGATCAGTTCCCCCTCGTCGTGTGGCAGACCGGCTCGGGCACGCAGTCGAACATGAACGTGAACGAGGTGATCGCCGGTCGCGCCAACGAGCTCGCGGGAAGCGGCCGCGGCGGCAAGTCGCCGGTCCACCCCAACGACCACGTCAACCTGAGCCAGTCCTCGAACGACGCGTTCCCGACCGCGATGTCGATCGCGGCGACCGAGACGATCGAGCGACAGCTCCTGCCGAAGCTGGGCGCGCTGCGCGAGACGCTCGCCGCGAAGAGCGCCGCCTACGACGACGTCGTGAAGATCGGCCGCACGCACCTGATGGACGCGACGCCGCTGACGCTCGGCCAGGAGATCTCCGGCTGGGTCGCGCAGCTCGATCTCGGCCGCGACGCGATCGAGCGCGCCCTCCCGCCCGTGCGCCAGCTCGCTGCGGGAGGCACCGCCGTCGGCACCGGGCTCAACTCGCACCCCGAGTACGCTGCGCGCGTGGCGGACCAGCTCGCCTCGCTGACGGGCCTCGCGCTCGTCACCGCGCCCAACAAGTTCGCGGCGCTCGCGGGCCACGATGCGCTCGTCGGCGCGCACGGCGCGATGAAGCAGCTCGCGACCGCATTGATGAAGATCGCGAACGACGTGCGCTGGCTCGCGAGCGGGCCGCGCGCCGGCCTCGGCGAGCTGCGCATCCCCGACAACGAGCCGGGCTCCTCGATCATGCCGGGCAAGGTGAACCCGACGCAGTGCGAAGCGCTGACGATGGTGGTCGCGCAGGTGCTCGGCAACGACGTCACGATCGGCGTCGCGGGCAGCCAGGGCAACTTCGAGCTCAACGTGTTCAAGCCCGTGATCGTCAGCGCGTTCCTCCAGTCGGCGCGCCTGCTCGGCGATGCGTGCGCGAGCTTCGACGAGCGCTGCGCGCAGGGGCTCGAGCCCGATCGCGAGACGATCGCGGCGTCGGTCGAGCGCTCGCTGATGCTGGTGACGGCGCTGGCGCCGCACGTCGGCTACGACGCCGCGGCGAAGCTCGCCAAGCACGCCCACGCGCACGGCAAGACCCTGCGCGAGTCCGCGACCGAGCTCGGCATCCTCGATGCCGCGGAGCTCGATCGCCTCCTCGATCCCGCCGCGATGACGAAGCCTGCTCGCCGATAGAGCTATCGGCGGAAGAAGATCGGGTTCGACACCGCGAACGGCATCCGCCCGCGGTGCACCGGCTCGAGCTCCTCGTCGCCCGACGCGACCAGCACGACGAACGAGCCCGGCGCGGCGATCGGTGCCTCGATCGTGACGTCGTCCAGCCGCACCACGTTCGTGGTCGCCGCGATCGGGATCGTCTCGACCACGACGCCGTCGACGATCACCTCGAGCTGATCGACGTCGACCCACGACGCCGCGCGCACCGTCACCGAGATCGGCGCGCGCTCGGGGCTCCCGGTGACCTCGCCGCCCGGGCCCACGCCGCCCTCGGCCGTGACCTCCAGGTAGATGCCGCCGCTGATCACCGAGCGTCCCTCGGCCGTCGCGTCGCGCACCTGCGCCGGCGTGATCGAGCGCGGATCGTCGGTGCCGAGCGCCAGGCAGGTGCGCGGATAGCCGACCGGCGCCGAGTGGATGTGGTGGCTGTCGGACGAGCCGATCGCGAACACCCGGCGCCCGTGCCGCAGCAGCGAGAACCAGTCGGCGACCGTGCGATCGCGGTTCTCGTCGAAGCTCGAGTCGTTGAACACCTCGACCACGGTGAACGACTCGTCCCAGTGATCCATCCGGCTGATCATGCCGGTGTCCGCGTCGTATCCGGCCGCGTTGAAGTACCCCATCGCGGTCCCGCCGGTGCGCGGGTGATTGATGATCAGCGTCGGATCGCCAGCCATCGCGCGCACCTCCGCGAACACGTCGGGCGGCAGCCGTCCGGGCCAGCGCGGCGCGCCGCCGCTCGGACGCGAGTCATCGACCTCGAGCGGGAACACGCCGAAGTGCCCCCACTGGAAGGTCGTCAGCTCCTCGCCCGCGAGCCCGATCGCGAACGCACCGAGCCCGAGCTCCTGGACCACCGGATCGAAGTCGGCGACGAACTCGTGCTCGCTGCGCACCGCGATCTCGAGGCCGTCCGCGACCAGCGAGCTGATCTTCACGCGCGCGTCGTCGTCGGCGTCGGGCGAGCGCGTCGTGTGGATGTGATAGTCGGCGCACATGACGCCGGTGGTGTCGACCGAGCGCTCGAGATCGGCGATCACCCGCTCGGTCGCTCCCGCTGCGAGCGCGACCTCTTGCACGACGATCTCGTGCTCGAAGCCGCGCGACACCACGATGCGCCACGTCCCGGGCTCCAGCCGCATCGACGCGAGCCCGCTCGCTCCTGCGAACGCGACCTGCGCGCGCTCGGCGACGACGCCCGGCTCGCCCCAGCTGCCCGGGGGCCGTCCCACCTCGCCGCCGACCGCGAACGCCTGCAC
>JALYRN010001069.1 GCA_030855295.1 Myxococcota bacterium
GGCGCGCCGAGCACCGGCACCGGCGAGCTCCCGGGCCCGCGCGGCACGACCGAAGCGCCCCCGCAGGACGTGCCGGCGCTCGACTCCGAGCCGTGACCGCCGCGGCGCCGTCCGAGCGTGGGTTCGACTGCCGATCATGCGCCGCATAAGCTGCGCGGCGAATGCGAACTCCTGCGCTGCTCGTCCTCTCTGCCGTGCTCCTCACCCTGCCCGCGTGCGGGAGCACCGGCGCAGCCCGAGAGGAGCTCGAGCCGAACCCGGAGCGACGCGAGCTGCAGGAGCTCGTGCTGCTCGAGGCGCCTTCGGGCTCGAGCCAGCCCGCGCTCTTCCAGGCGCCGGCGCCGGTGCTGCGCGACGTGCTCCAGCGCCTCGAGCGCGCGCGCACCGACGAGCACGTCGTCTCGCTGTTCCTCCGGCTCGGTCCGATGGGCGGCGCGTGGGGCCGTGTCGACGATCTCCACGAGGCGCTGCAGGCGGTGCGCGACGCCGGCAAGCCTGTGCACTGCCACTTCGAGACGATCGACAACGCGGGGTATCTCCTCGCCGCGTCGTCGTGCGATCGCATCAGCATCACGCCCGCCGGCATGGCCGACACCGTCGGCGTCGCGGCGCAGGTGTTCTACGCGCGCACCCTCCTCGATCAGCTCGGCGTCAGCGCCGACCTGATGCAGGTCGGCTCGTTCAAGGGCGCGGCCGAGCCCTTCACGCGGCAGGACATGTCGCCCGAGATGCGCGAGTCGCTCGGATCGCTGCTCGACGACCTGCAGGCGGGGCTGGTGCAGTCGCTCGTCTCGGGTCGCGACATGAGCGCGGCCCGCGCGCAGGAAGTGCTCGACGGAGGGCCCTACGACTCCGCCGGCGCGCTCGAGGCCGGGCTCGTCGACGCCGTCGAGTTCGACGACGAGGCGCGCACCCGCGCGCGCGAGGCCGGCCGCGCGACGCGCAACGTGATCGTGCAGCTGACGCCGGACACCGAGGATCTGACCCTCGCCGATCTGCTCGGTGCGCTCGCCTCGGGGGAGGCGCCGGACGACGGGCCGAGCGCGCCGCACATCGAGCTCGTCTATCTGGACGGAGAGATCACCGACGACGAGGAGGCCGGCACCGGCAACGGCAGCGCGGGCCCGTTCGTGCGCCGCATGCGCGAGCTCGCCGACGACGAGAGCGTGCGCGCGGTCGTGCTGCGCATCGACTCCCCCGGCGGCTCGGCGCTCGCGAGCGATCGCATGTGGCACGCGGTGCGGCGCACCGCCGCGCGCAAGCCGGTGATCGTCTCGGTCGGCGACATGGCCGCGAGCGGCGGCTACTACATCGCGTCGGCGGGCCACGACATCGTCGCGCACCCGTCCAGCATCGTCGGCTCGATCGGTGTGGTCGGGGGCAAGGTCGACGCGTCCGCGCTGCTCGCGCGCATCGGGGTGCACGCGGAGACGCTCACGCGCGGCGCGCACGCCGGCTGGTCGACGGCGACCGCGCCGTTCACCGATGACGAGCGGGTGGTGCTGCGTCGGATCATGGAGAGCACGTACCGTCGCTTCGTCCGGCGCGTCGCGATCTCGCGCGAGATGTCGGAGGAGCGCGTGCTGAGCTCGGCCGAGGGCCGCATCTGGAGCGGGCGCGAGGGCCTCGAGCGGGGGCTGGTGGATCAGCTCGGCGGACTGCCGGCGGCGATCGCGCTGGCGCGCCAGCGGGGCGAGCTCGACGACGACGCGCAGGTCGTCGAGTGGCCGGCGCGGCGCACGATGTTCGAGACCATCCTGACGGCGATGCACGGCGGCGAGGGCGCCGAGGCCGCCGCGAGCGCGTTCGTCTCCGCCGAGCTCGGTCCCGCGAGCGGCGCGCTCCGCTGGGCGCGCCTCCTCCGCGGCGGCGAGCGAGTGATGCTGGCGCTGCCGATCGGCCTCGAGATCCGCTGAGCCGACAGGAGTGCTCGCCCCGGAGGGCGCGGACGGGAGCGCGCCCGGCGCGCGGACGGTAGGGAGCGGAGCGGGCGAGCCGATCGAACGCGCGCGCGACGGAAGGTCCGACCCGAGAGGAGTGCTCGCCGCGGTCGGGCGACCACGCTTCGATCTCCAGTCTGCGCATCGCCTGGTGATACAGTCCCGCCCGTGGATCTCTGGGCGCCATCGCCGAGCCCGATCGCGCTGTTCCTCCTCGGCCTCGACGAGCGTGGCGCCGAAGGCACGGTCGAGGTCGGCGAGCGCGTCGTCGTGCTCCGCCGCGGGCGCATCGTCGACGTGCGCCGCGCCGATGGCGACCCGTCGCTGCACGAGTTCCTGCGAGAGAGCGGGCGCGTCGCCGCCGAGGATCTCGCGGCGCTGCGCGCGCAGCACGGGAGCGATGCATACGATCCCGATCGTCTGCCGGAGGGATCGAAGCTGCTCGCGCCCGACGCGCTCGTCGAGACGATGCGCGCGCTCTGGCTCGACCGGCTCGTGCGCGGCATGGGGCGCGCGGAGTCGGAGGGTCGCTCGGTGCCGCCGCTGCGGCCCGAAGGAGTCCCCGGGATCGCGACGATCGAGACCGCGCTGGTGCCGCTCGTGCTCGACGCGCTCGCGCGGCGCGCCGCCGAGAGTGATGCCGAGCAGGTGGGGGCACGCGCCAGCCATCGGGTCGAGTGGCTCGAGGGGCCGCACCTGGCGCGCGCCCGCCGCTGGGCCGGGCTCGAGGGGAGCGCTGACCTCCGCGTCGGCGCGATCCTGACG
>JALYRN010000221.1 GCA_030855295.1 Myxococcota bacterium
CTCCGCGCCTCCCACCTGCGCGGTGCCGCCGGCGACGGTCGCCGAGGTCTGCGCACGGCGCATCGCGCTGTCGAGGTAGAGCAGCGCCATCTGGTTGAACGCCGGCAGGTACGACGACTGGATTGCGAGCGCGCGACGGAGGTTGTTCAGCGCCTCCGCCTGCGTCGCCTGATCGCGACGCTGGAGGATCGCGAGGTTCGTGTAGCCCTCGGTGCAGCGAGAGTCGTCGCGCACCGCGCGCTCGAACTCCGCCCGCGCCTCCTGGACTCGGCCCGCGCGGTAGTGGTTCACGCCGACCGCGACGCGCGCTCCGCAGAACCGCTCGTTCATCCCGAGCACGCGATTGTAGAACTCGTTCGCCTGATCGGCGTGTCCGCAGCGCTCGTGCGTGACGCCGATCATGTAGATGGCCTCGACGAACTGCCCACCCTGATGCTGGCTGTTCGCCTGATCGAAGCGGGAGATCACCTGCTGGCACTCCTCCTCGGTGAAGCCACCGGCGGCGGAGGTGTTGAAGAGCTCCATCGCTGCAGTCCAGCGCTGGCGATCCGATTCGGTCACGCCGCTGGTGCCGCCCGCCGTGGCGCCCGGACCGGCAGCGGTCCCACCGCCGGCAGTGCCGCCACCAGCCGCGCCGCCACCGCCGCAGCCGGCCGACACCGCGCCGAGCATGCTCAGCGCGATCCCGAAGAACATCGTGGTCCGGAGAATACGCATGATTCCGTTCCTCTCGCTCTCTCTCAGGTGCTCGGACCGGTGACGGCCTGATCGCCTGCGCTCGCACCCTCGACGTCGGCCTCTTCGGCGTCCGTCGTGAGCTCGACCGGCTCGGGGGTCGCGATCTGATCCTGGATGAAGCTCGCCGTGCCACGGAGCTCGGCGGCGAGGGGGTAGCGCTGCGCGTCGAGCCGGTTCAGCTGGACCTCGCACTGCTGCGAGAACTCGTTGTACCAGCGCACGCGCGTCGCGAGCGTGAGGCAGAACTCGAACTTGCTCATCGCCTGACGCACCGGCGAGCTCACGCACTGCGGCTCCTGCGAGTCCGGCGTGCACGCGATGTCGTCGGGCGTGAAGGGGCGGCCGTCGGGCCCGGGGCCCGAGC
The DNA here is from genome assembly GCA_030855295.1 of Myxococcota bacterium. Lineage (GTDB taxonomy): Bacteria > Myxococcota_A > Polyangia > Polyangiales > Sandaracinaceae > Sandaracinus. The sequence goes on from JALYRN010000221.1 coordinate 1,103, forward strand.
CGTTCAGCGCACCCTCGAGGGCGTCGACGTAGATGCCGTAGAGCTCGTCGTCGCGCTCGATCTCCTCGGGGATGGGAGCGCTCCGCATGTCGTCGACGATCTGCTGGTACATCTCGCCGATGCGCGCGGCGCCGGCGATCTGCCACTGCGGCACGTTGAGCTCGGCGATCAGGTTGTACGCCGCCTCGGCCGTCTGCAGCCGCTCTCGCTTCTCCTGCAACCAGGGCGCGAGGTCCTCGGTCGACCAGCGGGTGACCGATGCGAGGGTGCGCGTCGACGGAAGGCGCGGGAAGCGGATCGCGCGGAACTCCGCGAGCTTGTACTCCGCGAGATAGAAGAGCGCCTCGCTCGCGGCATCACGCGCACGCGCGAGCCAGAGCGCCTTCTCTTCGTCGGTGCCCTCGGCGCGGGCGATCGCCTCGGGGGCTCCGCGCGACCAGGCCTGCACGGCGGCGCGGAAGTGGCCCTCGGCGCGGCCGCGATCGTCGGTCTCCCACTTCGCGCGTCCGAGATAGACGTTCGCGCGGATCACTTCGTGCGGGAGCGCCTGGCGGCCGTAGCTGCGCAGCCACGTGTTGTAGTGGCCGAACACTCGGTTCCAGTCGCCGCGTCGCTCGTAGATCGAGCCGAGCGAGAACACGACCTGCGCCGTCTCTCTCGCGCGCGAGCGTCGATAGCTGCGCTCGTAGAGACGCACGTCTTCGATCGCGCGGTCCTCCTCACCGAGGCCCAGGCGGAAGAAGACGGCGTTCTCGAGCGCCGCGTGCGCGATCGCGCAGGTGCCGGCGGCGCGCTCCGCGTCCGTGCACTCCGAGCCGTCCTCGCCCGGATAGCGGGTCGCGAACTGCTCGTAGTAGTCGGCGGCGCGCGAGTAGATCGCGAGCGCGTGGTAGTTCGCGCCGACGAGATACACGGCGCGCTTGGAGAGCGGGCTCTCCGGGAAGCGCTCGATCAGCGTGGTGCGCGCCTGGATCGCGCGGCCCAGCAGACGCGCGGCCTCGTACTCGATCGCGAGGTTGTAGATGACCTCGTCGAGCCGACCGCACTCGCGGAACTGCCGGATGATGCGGCGGTACGCGTCCGCGGCCTCACGGTGCCGGCCGTTGCGCGCGAGCGTCTCCGCCTGGAGGCGCACGACGCCGCAGCGCAGGTCGACGACGACCTCGCAGAGGTCGGGGTGCGCGTCGCGCTGCTCGGGCGTGCCGCAGTAGAACCCGTGCATCGGATCGAGCGACTGCTCGAGCTCCGTGATGCACTCCGGGTTCCCCTGCCCCACGCGGGTGCCCATCATGTTGAGCGAGTCGAGGTAGAGGTTCGCCGCGAACTCCGCGAGCTCACTGTCGCGGTGGTTCCACGCGATGTCGCGGAAGAGCACCGCAGCTTCGGCGAAGTGGTTCGTCTCGTAGTAGATGCGGGCGCGGCGGTACTTGACCGTCGGCAGCTCCTCGCTGTCCTGGACGAAGCACACGAAGCGCTGGAACGCCCGCAGCATGCCCTCCTGGATGGGCGTGTACGGCTGCGGCTCGAAGGTGGGTGCGGCCTCGGGCTCCGCCTGCCGTCCGCGACGGCCGCGTCGACCGCGCCGCCCCGAAGCTTGTTCCTCCGGCTCCGCGCCGCGGACCTCGCGCTCTCGGCCAGCGAAGTCCTGCTGGTAGAGGTTGTTGTAACAGAGCACCGCGGCGTATGCGGCGTCGCTCGTGAACTCACCCTGCGGGTTCAGCTCGACGACGCGATCGAACGCCGGACCGCACTGGCCCCAGTCCTCCATGCGCCAGAGCAGCTCGGCGTAGAAGTAGGAGACTCGGTACTGCGTCGGCCAGTCGCGCCGATCGATGTCCGGGAACTCCATCTCGTCCATGTCGGGGAACGTGTCGAGCGTCAGCCGATACAGCTGCGTCGCCTGGTTCATCGTGCCGCGGTCGTTGGTGCCGGGCTGCTGATCGGTGCCGATCGCCTCGCGGTGCCACGCCGTCGAGAGCTCGACGAGGACCGACGCCGTCGAGCTGCGGCACTCGTTCAGCGCTTCGGCCGGGTGCGACGCCTGCCGGTACGACGTGTACATGTCGATCAGGCGACGGACCTCGGTGATCTGTTCGGCTTTCGGTCTCGACGACACGATCGCGTTCGTGACGCGAGACTGCCAGTAACAGATCCGGTCGCTGCTGGCGTTCTCGGCCATCAGCTCGTGATAGATCTGAATCGTTTCAGGCCATTGGCCGGTGTCGTAGTAGAGCTCGCCGAGCGACTCGAGCATCTCGAACGCTTGTGCCGAGTCGGTCGCATATCTGCGGAAGAAGGCGAGCGCCTGCGCCGGTCTGCCGACCCGCGAGTATGGCAACACCATCTCTCGGCGCGACTGCCGCGCGAGGTTGGCGGCGTCGCGCGCGTCCGGGTTCTGCGAAGCGAACTCGACCGTTCGCGCGAACTGCTGGAGCGCGCCTCGGAAGTCCTCGAGGTTGTAGAGCGCCCAGGCCTGCTTGTAGAGCGCGTAGCCGTAGACCGGGTTTCGCTCCGCCGGGAACTCGGTGACCTTCGTGTAGAACTGCTGGGCCTCGCGCATCTGGCCCTCGCCGAAGTAGTACTCGGCGAACGACAGGTAGGCGTACGGGATGAAGCGTGACTCCGGGTGTCCCTTGATCAGCCGGAAGTACACCTGACGCGCGCGATCGAACTGCCGCATCTCCTCGAGGCCGAAGGCCAGCGAGAAGAGCACTTCGTCCATGCGCGCGTAGTTCGGATAGTTCTGGACCAGGCGGGCGTACGTGCGGATCGCCGACTGCCGCGTCTGATCGAGCTGCTGGTTCGCCTCCTGCCGCTGCCGCTGGAGCTGCTGGAGCTGATCCCGGTTGCCCGCCTGCTCCGCCTCGTAGATCGGCTGGTCGAGCGCGCCCGCGCGACCGCGCCAGTAGGTCTGGACCTCGAAGTAGGTCTCTGCGAGACGAAGGAGGTAGTCGGCGCCGCGCGGATCATCGTCGCGCATGCGGCCGATGATTCGCTCGGTCGTCGTGACCTCGCGGCGGAGCAGCTCGATCGCGCGGGCCGCGGTCGCCTCTTGGCCGCGCCGGGCCTCGGCGGAGAGCTCGATGCTGGGACCGGTCGGGCCCTGCTTCTTCTCTTCCTCGCGACGCTTCGTCTGCGTCATGTGCGTCGCGGGGGCCGAGGCGCCCGCGCCCGAGCGCTGCGACGGCGGCGGTGCACCGGTCGGACAGGTCTCCACGTCGGAGCGCGCCGCGGCCGAGATGCACATGGCCGGCGACGACGACGGTCCCGAGGAGGCTGCCCGCTGCGCGCCCACCGCGATCGGCAGTCCTCCCGCGATCAGCGAGGCGACTGCCAGGAGTGCGATTCGCGCACTCTTCGAGGGCGCGCGGCGTCCACTTCCCGACGTACGATTGCGACCCATCCTTGCCACCCTTCTTGCGCTCGAGCGAATGCGGCGATTCTCTCGAGCCAACTCCAAAAGGACTGCCAGCGTGCGATCACCGGGATGCGAGACCGCCGGTTGAAAACCAAGTGCGGTGCGACCCCGTGGCTGGCTCGTCGGTTCCCTGTAAGATCGTCACACGCAGCAGCGAGTTTTGGAACCGCGAAAGGGCGGCAGGTTGGATCCTACCGCCCTCTCGAGGTGCCTCAGCTCAGCGCCCACACTGGGACGTCACCTGCTGACGATAGAAGCCAAGCTCGTCGCGCCAGTACTCGCCGTCGAAGGGCCACATCTGGTGCTCTTCGTCCACGTTGACCTGCAGACCGCCGCTGCGCGCGAGCTCGGTCATCTGCTGCTGTGCTTCGGCGTCGAGCTGGCCGCGCTGGTAGGTCGCGATCTCGAGGTCGACGGTGTCCACCTGCGTCATGAGCTCGTTGAGCTCGTCGATCAGGCGGTTGTAGCGAGCGCGCGCGAGGTCGCCGGTCTGATCGATCGCGAACGACTTCGCGACGAAGATGTCCTGCAGGATGCGCGCGCCGAGCGAGCTGTTCTTGAACTCCGCCGGGGCGGCGTTGAGGCGGGCTTCCTCGCTCTCGAGGAGGCGAACGTACTCGAGGTTGCGCAGCAGCGTGCGATCCGAGAGCGCCGAGGCGACCACGCCGCGAATCCGCGGGCTGAGCGAGGCCTCACCGGCGCGCACGCGCTGGAGGAACTCGAAGAACTGCTGGTTGTCCTCGAACTGCTCGAGCGTCTGGTTCAGCTCGGCTGCCACGGGGTCGTAGCGCTCGTGGAACTGGGCGACCATCGCGCTCGCGTTGTCGATCTGACACGCGGAGAAGAAGACGACTGCCTTGAGGACGATCGCCTCGGGGTAGTACGCGTCGTCGAAGTACGGCGAGAAGAGCGTGTGGATGTTGCCCATCGCCCGCGCGTACTCGTCGGCGAGGAAGAACGCCCAGCTCTCCTCGAAGAGCGCGTCGAGCCAGTACTCGCTGTCCTGACCGACGTTGTTCCAGGCCTCGACCGCGTTGCCGAGGAGACGGCCGTCGATCGCGCGCTCGCCGGTCTCGGCGTCCGTGCGGTTGGCGGCGGTGTAGTAGACGCGGGCGAGCGAGATCCATGCGAGGTTGCGCATGCGCGCGGTGTCCTCGACGCCGGGTGCACCCTGATCGATCGCCTCGATGATCGCGCGGAAGCTCTCGACGGCCGGCGATGCACGGCGGAGGCGCACCTGCGAGATGCCCTCGAAGAACTTCGCGTTGACGTAGAAGCGCGACTGGCGATCGACGCGCTGGAAGAGCGTGATCGCCTCCTCGAACTCGCCCTGGTTGTACTTGAACCGGCCCATCAGGAAGAGGAGCTGGTTGTACAGATCGCGGCTCTCCGCGGTGTTGAACTGGTCGAGCTGATCGGTGCCGTAGCGACCGACGCGCTCGATGATGCCCGCGGGCTCCGGCAGCTGCGACGCGAGCTGCGCGAGCCACTGCAGCGTCTGGCCGAAGTAGAGGTGTCCCGCGCCCTGCTGCGTGATCTCGTCGAAGATCGCGAGCGCGGACTGGTAGTAGCGAAGGTGGTAGAGCGCCTTGCCGAGGAAGAACGCCGCCTTCTGCACGTTCGCAGGCGCGTCGTCGGTCTCACCGCCGACCACGCGCTGGAACTGCACCGACGCTTCCATGTAGCGCTCTTGCTGATAGAGGCGCAGCGCGTTCGCGAGCGCCTCCGACGGCGGTCCCTCGGCGGGCGGTGCCGCCGGAGCGCCGGTGTCTTCGACGCTGAAGACCATGTCCTGCGCGCTCACTGGGGTGGACGGCGACACCAAGGTCAGCGCCGACACCGCGAGCACGAACAGCCACACTCGATCACGCAGCCAGACTCGATCACGCCGCATGGGGAACCCTCTCCGAGCTCTCTGGGCCAACTCGACTCCCAGGCTCGACCGTCCAGGAATTCGCGTCCGAAAAACAGAATGAAATCCAGAAGTTAGAAGCCGAGTAGGCGGGATGATAGAAAGCGCACGGTCCCTTTGTCAATAGGATTTGCGCGCGCGGCACGCCTCCGTGTGGGCGTTCGTCGTCGGGTGCACGCATCGGTTCCAACGGGCTGCTTGACACGTGCGCGCACCCCCACGTAGGGTCCGCGCTCGACTGGAAACGTTCCCGCGAGCCGCCGACGCACTCTGGGGAAATCGCACCCTGTAGAATCGACAGTGCCCGTGCTCGAGAACGAGGTGACGAGATGCAGCGAAGCGTGATGCAGCGTGGCGTGAGGCAGCGTACTTTGAGGACGTGTTCGTTCGCGATGGCCGCCGGGATGCTTCTTCTCGGGATGGGCTGCGAGGCCCGGGGCATCGGTGATCCGTGCATCCCCGAGGCGATCCCGACAGGCGGCTTCGTCGAACAGGAGATCTACGTCGAGACGAGCTCGGTGCAGTGCCGGACGCGGACCTGTCTGGTGTTCCGGCTCGACGGAGATCCCTCCGAGGGCTGCACCACCAACTGCGCCGACCCGAACGTGCCGGTGACGTCGGTCAACAGCGCCGACCGCGTGTTCTGCAGCTGCCGCTGCAGCGCCGCCGGCGGTGACGTCAACACGCCGCTCTGCGAGTGCACCGAGGGCTTCCACTGCGTCGACGTGCTCACGTCGGGAGGAGTGGGCGTGCGCGGCGGCTACTGCGTCCCGAACGATCTGTGCAACGCCGACGAGGACTGCCCGGGCACCAGCTGCAACCTCGCGACGGGCGCCTGCAACCTCGCGACCTGAACCGCGAGACCGACATCGATGCGCACGCGCGGCGAGACGGGCCGCGATGCAGAGGCCCTGGTCGCGGCGAAGCTCGCGAGCCAGGGCTTCGCAATTCTGGGGCGCAACGTGCGCGTCGGGCGGCTCGAGCTCGACGTGATCGCGCGGCGTGGCTCGCTGCTGGTCGTCTGCGAGGTGCGCGCGCGATCGCACGCGCGCTTCGCCGAGCCGGTCGCGTCGATCGACCGGGCGAAGATCGCGCGGGTGCGGAGGGCGACCGCGATCTGGCTGACGACCGCGAACCTGCGCGGCGTCTCGGTGCGCTTCGACGCGGCGAGCGTGGTGTTCGACCAGGACCCGCCGCGGATCGAGTACTACGAGGAAGCGTTCTAGGACGAGCTGCTGTTCGTCAGCTCGGAGAGACGGCTACTTGAGCGCGTCCTCCATCCGGCCCTTGAGCGCGATCAGCTCGGAGAGCGCTTCGTCGCTGGCGCCGCTCTTCTTCGCGCTCTCGATCCCGTTCTCGAGCAGGCCGATCTCCTCGCGCTGACGCTCGCGCAGGGTCTCGATCATCCGCTCGAACACCAAGAAGACGTCCTGCAGCTCGTCGCCCTTGCGGAGGCGCCCCTTCAGCGAGAGGTGGCCCTCGGTGACGTGCTGCAGCAGCAGCTTCAGCTTGAACGCGGGGCCGACGACCTTGTGCGTGATGTAGATGCCGACGAAGCCGAGCGCGATCGTCAGCGCGAGCACGCCGCCGACGATCGCCATCAGCATGTTCCGGTCGTAGTCGCGCGCCTGCTGCTGGATGAAGTCCTCGGTCTGACCTTCCATCGCCCAGCCGATCGACATCATCTGCGTCTGCGCGCGCGACTCCTGGTACGCGAGGAAGCCGAGCACGCTGGCGACCACCAGCGTGACGACCACCACGTAGCCCGTGTACTTCAGCTGGAAGCGGGCATCGAGCAGGTAGTTGCGGAGCTGGCGCTTCGGCGGTCCGCCGGCACCGGGCTGCTGCGCGCGGGGCGCGCTCTCTGCGTTGACGGCCATCTCACTGCCCTCCAGCCGGCGTTCCAGCGTCGTTCGAATCGTACGGGACGGCCCGCTGCGGGTCCATTTCCGGGGCGACGACGGCCCGGAAGAATCTCGGGAAGAACGCGGCGACGAAGGATCTCATCGTCGTGGCGCTCCGGCGGACATCGCCGTGCCGAGGTTCCGTAGCGCACCGGTCAGCGCCGCCTCGATCGCGGCGCGCTGGGCGGCCGGACCGCTCTCGCCCATCACGGTCGCGGCGCCGCTCAGCATGCTCCGCACGTTGCGATCGGGGTACGACTGCACGACCACCGAGACCGCCGCGCGCACCCCGCCGTCGGGGCGCGTCTCGACGCTGACGATCGAGCTGTCGAGATAGAACCCGGTCAGCGATTCGCGCCGGATCACCTGCGTCGCGTCGCGCGGGCTCTCGCGCTCCGGCGCGACGCGGACGCCGTCGAGCTGCTGCACGCGGCCCGCGATGAAGCTGCGCGCGCTCTGCAGCGTGGTGCGATCGACGCTGGCCACCGTGGTGCCGGGCATGCCCACGCCGACGTAGAAGCGTGCGCTGCCGCGGGG
>JALYRN010001070.1 GCA_030855295.1 Myxococcota bacterium
CGACGGGCTCGCGCGGCCGCGACGCCACGCGGTACTCGTCGGGCGGCAACGGAGGACGCGGCGGCGACGGCGGACGCGGCGGCAGCGGCACGAGCGGCGCCGACGGAGCGCCGGGCGGCAGCGTCGTCGTGCGCGTCGACGACGCCGACACCCACCTTCTGATGTTGGTGCGGCAGGGGGTCGAAGGAGGCGCGGGCGGCGCGCCCGGCGTGCACGGGTCGGGCGGCTCGGGCGGATCAGGCGGCGCGGGCGGCTCGAGCCACTCGTGGACCGAGACCGAGAGCTACACGGACGCGCAAGGCAAGCGGCAGACGCGCACGAAGTTCCGGAGCAACTCGGGGGGATGGAGCGGACCGAGCGGCTCGTCGGGCGCGAGCGGATCGGGGCCGCTGTTCGCGGGCCGCGACGGCGCGAGCGGCACCTTCGCGATCGAGGTGCAGGGCGCGGCGGGCGTCGCTCGCCATCCGGGCCGCTACCACCTGATGCTCAGCGGGGTCCGGCTGCGCACCGACGACGCCGACGGCGTGTTCGAGCCGGGCGAGATCGTGAAGGTGGACGCGCTCCGGGTGCGCAACGTCGGAGGGATGCCGTCGCCCTCGCAGCGCGCGATCACGCTCGACGTGCGCGACTCGCGGTGGTGCTATGCGCTCGAGGGCGAGGTGCTCGAGGTGCCGCGCTCGGTGCCCCCCGGCGCCGAGGTCGAGGTGCCGGGGACGATCTCGTTCGAGCTGCGCGATCACGCGCCCGTCGAGCCGGCGGATCCGCTCTGGGCGAGCGAGCGGGTGTCGCTGCGCGCGCACGTGCCCGACGTGAACCGATCGTTCGACGCGTTCGAGCCCGACGCGCTCGCGGCGGCCGCGACGATGCGGGTGCGCTTCCCGGTCGCGGCGTCGATCCTCGAGGGGCTGGTCGCGCTCGCGCCCGGCGAGGTGAGCCGCGTTCGGTTCGCGATCCGCAACCAGTCGAAGAAGGCGCTGGGCTCGCGCTCCGAGAGCAAGCGTCGGGTGCGGGTGCGGCTCGCGCTGTTCGAGAGCGAGCTCGACGAGGGCTCGGTCGCGCTGCTCGACGAGCAGGGCCGCCGGGCGCCGCTCGCCGGCGAGGGCATGGTGCGCGAGCTCGAGCTCCTGGAGGCGGGCGCGGACTGGACGTTCGAGGGCGCGCTGGCGATGCGCGAGCGTGCGCCGGCGTACCGCGAGCTGCGTCTCCGTCTGACGATCGAGATCGGTCGGCTCGACATGCCGGACGTGCTCCGCGTCGTGCAGCATCGCGAGCTGCGCGTGCGCTGCGTGCGCCCGCTCGCGCCCGGCGCGGCGATCGACTGGCTGCTCGTGACTCACCATCGCACCGAGCGCGAAGAGATCGACGCCTGGGAGGCGCTCGCGCGCGAGATGCAGCGGACGCTCGCGGTGTGGGATCTGTCGCTGCACGGGCACCTGGCGCTCGAGGGGGCGCGCGACGATGGAGCGTCGGTGCTCGAGCGGCTGCGCGGCGGCCTCGTGGTGGTGCTCGGCTATCCGATGACGACGCCGCGCGGCGAGCAGCGCCCGCATCGGTTCCTCGCGCCGGGGACCCTCGCGCGCGCTGCCGATACGGGCGTCGACGTCCTGCTCGCGGGCGGCGCACCGGAGCTCGCGGCGATGCTGGCGCCCGAAGCGACCGCGAGCGGCGTCGCGCCGGCGGACGGAGAGCGTGCGCTGCTCGCGCGGATCGAGGCGCGCTGCCGCGAGAGCGATCAGGCGTTCTCGATGGACGCGGAGCTGTACGAGATCGGGCTCTTCTTCGAGGGCGCGGCGGCGGCGCGGCTCGAGCGGCGAGCGCGCGCGCTCGCGCGGACGCTGGTGCAGCGCTTCCCGCAGCGGCGCTGCGTCGTGGTGTGGGACTTCGCGCCCGAGCCGCGCGGCTCGTGGGTGGTGGCGAAGCGCACTCGGATCGGCACCCTCCGTGTGCTCGCGAGGCCGGCAGCGAAGAGCGGCGTCGCGCACTACGTCGTCGGCGATCAGCTGCTCGCCGATCCGTCGTTCGTGCGCTCGGACGCGTGCCGCACCGCGATCGCGATCGCGTCGGGGCCCGATGATCAGATCGACGCCCTGGCGCGAGCGCTCGACGCCGGGGATGTCGCGCGCGCGCGGCTCTGGTCGTATGCGCTGCTGGTCGGCCTCGCGAGCGAGCAGCTCGCGATGATGCGCCGCACGCGCTGGGGCTCGGATCTCTCGCTGTCGGATCTGCGCGCGGAGCTGCCGCGGCTCGCGCGGCTCTCGCTGACGCCGCTGCTCGGCGCCAGCGCGCCGGCGTCGCCCGCGGGCGATGTCGTCGTCGAGCTCGCGGCGAGGCTGCTCTTCTTCGCGGACTCGCAGGCGAAGCTCTGGGAGAAGATCCCGCCGCTCTCGTTCTTCCGCCGCGCGCCCGGGCTCGACACGGTCACGGAGTCGCTCGTCGGATCGTTCCTCGAGGTGCAGACGGCCGACGAGGACGCCCGCCGCGTGCTGCGCGATCGGGTGGCGACCGCGCAGCGGGCGCTGCGGGCGCGCTGGAAGGAACATCGCGCGAGCCACGCGACCCGCGACGATCGCGGGGCGTGGGCGCGCGCGCAGCTCCTCGGTCCGATCGACGGCGACGCGATCACGACCGACGACGAGCTCCTCGTCGACGACGCCGGCACGGCGATCGAGCTCCGGCAGTGGACCGCGCTGCTCGCGGG
>JALYRN010001071.1 GCA_030855295.1 Myxococcota bacterium
CGTCAGCGCCGTGGGCTCGGTGATCGGGGACTGCATCGACGAGGAGGTCCACGCGCTCGCGGGGAGCGAGCTGACGCCGAGCGCCGCCGAGCTCCTCCGACCGCGCGAGAGGTCGTCCCCGCCCGCCGAGCCGACGCATCCGTCCGGCACGCGCTCGACCCTCTCCGAAGGAAAGCCAGGCAGCGCGACGCCGGTGTCCACCGCGCGCGCGACGACCGCCCGCAAGCGTTGACGCCACCCCGTGACCGGCGGTGCGACCGCGGCGCGGGCGAACGCGAGAGAGCGCGCTACGCTGTGGCGCCCGCGCTCTGCTGCGCTCGCTCCGCCACGCTCGTCCCGATGTCCTCTCCCGCGCAAGATCCTCCGCCCGCCTCGACATCCGAGGCAGGGTCGCAACCGTCGCGCGCACCGCGGGCGACCTGCGCGCGCTGCCGGCGTCCGACGAAGCTGTGCTGGTGCGCGCACCTCGTCTCGCTCGAGACGCGCACGCGCGTCGTGCTGCTGCAGCACCCGCGCGAGCGCAATCTCGCGATCGGCACGGCGCGCATGGCGAGCCTCTGCCTGCCGCAGTCCGAGCTGCACGTCGGCGTCGACTGGAGCGGCTCCGATGCGCTCGCGAGCGCCCTCGGCGATCCGCTGCGACCGCCCGCGCTGCTCTATCCCGGCGAGGGCGCGATCGACATCGGCGCACATCCGCCGCCGGGGCCGATCACGCTGATCGTGGTCGACGGCACCTGGCACCACGCGCGGAAGCTGGTGCGCATCAACCCCGTGCTCGCGGCGCTGCCCCGGTACTCGTTCACGCCGACGGCGCCGAGCGAGTACCGCATCCGCAAGGAGCCGCAGCCTTCGTTCGTCTCGACGCTCGAGGCGCTCGCGCACGTGCTCGGCGTGCTCGAGGGCGATCCGGAGCGCTTCCGCGCGATGCTCACGCCCTTCCGCGCGATGATCGACGCGCAGATCGCGTGCGAGAGGGCGGAGCAGAACCACCGCGGTCGCGCGCCGCGCGGTCCGCGGCCCGAGCGGCCCGACGAGCGCTCCGTGCTGCGCGCGCGGGTGGACGATCTGGTGTGCGTCATCGCCGAGGCGAACGCGTGGCGTCGCCGTGGCGTGGCGCGCGCCGACGTGTGGCCGGACGAGCTCGTGCAGTGGATTGCGCATCGACCGTCGACCGGCGAGACGTTCGAGTCGGTCCTCGCGCCGCGGCACCCGATCGGCCCGGGCACCGTCGTGCAGACCGGCATCCCGCAGGAAGCGCTGGCGACCGGCGATCTGCCCGCGCGGATGCGCGAGCGCTGGCGCGCGTTCGTGCGCGACACCGATGTCGTGTGCTCGTGGGGCGAGTACGGCACGAGGCTGATGGAATCGGAGGGCGGCTTCCTCCCCGCGACGCGCATCGACCTGCGCGCGATCGCCCGCCGGGACTCCAAGGGAAAGCCCGGCACCCCCGGCGAGTACCTCGCGCGCGCCGGCCGCGGCATCGACGCGTCCTCCGTCATCGGCACCGGCCGCGCCGGCGCCCGCCTCGCCCAGATCACGGCGGTCGCGCGGTACTTCGCGGGACACTGACCGCGGCCGCGCGGCCTCGTGCGGCCTGGCGTCTTCGGGACGCGTGCTAGGCTGATGCATGGCCCGCGACAACAGGGCGCTCCGGCCCGTGCTCACGTACCCGCTCGAGTGGGAGTACAGAGTGATCGGCGCCGACGAGGCGGAGGTCCGCGCCGCCATCGCGCGCGTCATGGGCGCTCGGGTGCACGTCGTCGCCGAGAGCGTGAAGAGCCGTGCTGGCCGCTGGGTCTCGGTCCACGTCGACCTCGTCGTCCAGACCGAGCAGGAGCGCGACCAGCTCCACGCCGACCTGGTCGCCGACCCCGCCGTCCGCCTGGTCATGTAGCCCGCGCCGCGCGCGCCGCTCCCATCACCACGACGACCACCACGCCGAAGCCGGACGGTGACCGCGATCATCGTCCTGGAGACATCCGTCTGCTTGCCTGTACCCGCGATTCCCGATAGAAATAGTCGGCAATGTCTTCGGACGCGATTTCCCTGGACGATCACTGCGTGTTGGAGCTCGGGATCGAGGGCTTTTCGTGGCCCGATCTGCACGATCCCGCGGGGCTCCGCGCCCTCTACGAGCACTTCGACGGCTGGCTCGAGGAGTCGGATCCCGAGGCCCGCGCGCTGCTCGAGAGGTGGCGTCGCGACTCCGACGGGCTGCCAGGTCGAGAGGTCTCGGCGGCGATCGTCGCGGTCGCGCCGTGGGTCGGGCGCTTCGTCGCGCGGCTCTTCCGCGTCGAGCGCGAGGTCGACGCGCGCTCGCGCAGCATCGCGATCGAGGAGCCGGTCTTCGCGTTCCGGAAGGCCGTCGCGAAGAAGCGCGTGGTCGACGCGAAGAGCGCGCCGGCGTGGGACGCGCCGATCGTCCGCGCGCACGAGATCGTCGCGCGCTTCGGTGCCGCGTTCGCGCCCGAGGAGCGCGACGAGGAGCGCCGGATCGCGATCGCGTCGCTCCGCGTGCACGCGATCGACGAGACCGCGCGAAAGGTCGCGCGAGGCGGCGGCGCCACGTGGACCGACGCGCTGCGAGAGGACGCGGCGCGCCTGCGCGCTGCGCTCGAGGCGCCTTCGCTCGACGATGACGGCGGTGCGCTCGACGACGGTGCGCTCGACGACGGTGCGCTCGCCGCGCACGTGCTC
>JALYRN010001072.1 GCA_030855295.1 Myxococcota bacterium
GAGGAGACGGCCGTGGGACGAGGCGGACGCACGTTGGGTCGGGGCGCGGTGCGAGGGCAAGGGCGCGGGATGCGATGGCTCGCGGCGCTGGTGGTGATCGCGGCGCGAGGGCGCGGCGACGGCTCTCCGGTGGCCGCGCAGGGGCCCGCGGGAGGCGCGGCGGGACCATGGTACCGGCGCCTGATCGCGCCCTTCCCCGACGCGCCGGCGGCGCGCTCGATCGCGCCCGAGCTCGTGCTGCTGCTGACGTTCGCGCTGTATCTCTTCGGGCCCTTCTCGTATCGACTGATCGAGCCGATCAGCCATCGCTTCCTGCCGCTCGCGCTCGCGCTGGTGCCCGTGCTCGGGCCGCGCGGCCCGCTGCCGATGCGCGCGCAGCTCGCGATCGCGCCGATGCTCATCGCGCTCGCGATCGCGACCGGACAGGTGCACGCCGCGCGCTTCGCGGAGACCGACCGCGAGATGGGCGAGCTCGGCGCGGCGCTCGCCGAGACCGAGCCGGGCGACCGCTTGCTGGGGCTGATCTTCGATCCCCAGAGCGCCGTGATCCCGCTGCCGATCTACCTGCACGCGCACCAGTACTATCAAGCGCGCGTGGGCGGGCTCGCGTCGTTCTCGTTCGTCGAGTTCCCGAAGTCGCCGGTGCAGTACGCCGACGGCAGCGCGCCGCCGCCCTTCCCGCCGCGCTTCGAGTGGACCCCGCAGCGCTACGATCACGCGGTCTGGGGCGAGTCGTTCGACTACTGGCTGGTGCGGCACGAGGTCGGTCGCGGCGCGCCGCGCTCGATCTTCCGGGGCGCCGAGCCGGCGCCCGAGCCGCGCTTCGAGAGCGATCGCTGGACGCTCTTCCGCCGTCCGTCCGAGCCCCGCCCCTCCGCGACGAGAGCGTCATCCCCATGAGAGCTTCCCCTGCGCCCATGCGCGACTGGTCGGGTGTGCTGTCGCGGCTCGCGCCGCTGCTCCTCGCGCTCGCCGCGATCGGAACGACGTGCGCGGCGATCGCGACGTTCCGCGATGCGACGCGCACGCACGTGACGAACGGGTTCGTGCGGCTCGAGCGCCCGGGGGTGGCGTGCGAGGTCGACGCGGCGTGGGAGCGCGGTGCGACGCGCTCGATCGAGATCGAGCCCTTCGCGCCGGAGACGGAGCATCCCGAGGCGTGCGTGGTGTGGCGCGCGTTCTGGGCGGTGCCGCGGCCGGTGCGGCTCGAGCTCGAGCTCGAGTCCGACGACGACGGCACCGTGCTGCTCGACGGGCGCGAGCTGGTGTCGCTCCCGGGCGTGCACCCGCGCGCGACCGAGACCGTCACGCGCGAGGTCGCGCCGGGCGTGCACCCGTTCGAGGTGCGATGGGTGAACCGCGGCGGCAGCGGGTATCTGCGCGTGCGCATGCAGGATCGGCGCGACCCGTACATGGCGGGCGTGCTGCCGCTCGACCGCGACGCGTTCTTCGTGAGCCGGCTCGACGCGGAGCGCGCGGTCGAGACGGGGATCGCGTCGCGGCGGAGCCCGGAGAAGGCGCGCGACGCGGCGATGCTCGTGATGCTCGCGGGCGTGCTCGCGTGGCTCGCGGTGCGCGCGTGGCGGAGGCGTCGAGACGCGGCGGAGCAGCGCTTCGCGGTCGTCGATCTCGCGCTCGCGCTCGGCACGTCGCTCATCGCGCTGGCGATCCGATCGTCGCTGGTCTCGGAGACCGATCTCGCGTGGGACGAGCTCTGGTACTGGAGCGCCGGCGAGCACCAGGTGCGCAACGCGATGCTCGGCGACTGGAGCGCCGAGGCGTTCCGCTTCAACCACGAGCACCCGCCGATCACCAAGTGGATCTACGGGCTCGGCGGCGCGATGGGCGGGCTCGACGGCGCGCGGCAGGTGGGCTGCGTGCTCAGCGCGGCGTCGGTCGGGCTGACGTACGCGATCGGCCGCGTGCTCTTCGATCGGCGGGCCGCGATCGGCGCGGCGCTCTTGCTCGCGACGATGCCGCACATCGTCGCGCACGGACGGCTGGTCGGGCACGAGACGGTGGTCGTGTTCTTCTGGTGCGCCTGCTTGCTGGCGATCGCGATCTGGATGCGCAGCATCCGGTTCGGCGACGGGCAGCGCGATGTGCTGGTGCACGGTGACGGGCTCGCGGCGGCGATGGGCGGGCTCGTGTTCTTCCCGGGGCTGCTGTCGCGGCTGACGTTCCTGTGGATGACGCTGGTCGCGCTCTGGGCGCTGCTGTGGGGGCGCCGCAGCGCGATCGCGCGCGGGACGCTGCCGCTGCCGCTCCCGGCGATCCTCGGCGGGCTCGTGTCGCTCGCGGCGTGCATCGCGCTCTGGCCTTGGCTGCACACCGAGCCGGGCGCGCACCTCGCGCGCACGTTCGGGCACTGGGGCGGGCGGATCCCGACCGAGTACTACCTCGGTGAGCGCATGGTCGGGCCGCCGTTCGCGTACTACCCGGTGCTCTTCGTGGTGACGACGCCGGCGCTGGTGGTGCTCGCCGGCGCAGTCGGCGCGGGCGTCGGGCTCGGGCGATCGCGGTGGCGCACGCCGACGGTGCTGGTGCTGGTCGCGCTGCTCGTTCCGTTCCTCCAGGGGCTCTCGTCGTTCCGCCAGGATCTCGCGCGCTACGTGATCCAGTGCTGGCCCGTCCTCGCTCTGTTCGCAGGGCTCGCGATGTCCCGCGCCGGCGCAGCGATCGCGCTGCGTCTGCGCC
>JALYRN010001073.1 GCA_030855295.1 Myxococcota bacterium
CGCCCCAGCAGCGCACCCCGTCGGCGCCGAGCGCGCATCCGTGGCGGCGCCCGCCGCCGATCTGCGTCGCGCCCTCGACCCCGACGAGCGCCAGCGGGCTCGAGCTGCTCGGGATCCCCTCGCGCGCGAGCTGGAACTGCTCGTTCGAGCCCCAGCCCCAGATCCCGCCGTCACTCGCGATCGCGAAGTATCCGGTGCCGTAGCGATCGATCGTGCGGGCATCGAGCGGCTCCGCGATCGCCGCCGGTTCGTCGCGATCCATCAGCGGCGCACCGTCGCCGAGGCGCCCGTAGACGTCCTGGCCCCAGCACACGACGCGGCGGCTCGCCTCGATCGCGCACGTCGACTCGTTGCCGCCGACGAGCGCGATCGGCTCGACGATGCCCTCGACCACGAAGGGCTCGGGCTCGTGCACCAGCGTGCCCAGCTCGTCGTCGAAGCGCGCGAGGCTGCCCCAGCACCACACCTCGCCCGCGCTGGTGCGCACGCACGTGTGCTCGTATCCGACGCCGAGCTCGACGACGCCCTCGATCGGCACCTCGATCGGCACATCGCGATCGGTCCGTGTTCCGTCGCCGAGCTGTCCCTTCGCGTTCCAGCCCCAGCACAGCAGCGTGCCGTCGCGCTCGAGCGCGCACGTGTGCCGCTCGCCGATGCCGATCCGCACCACGTTCTCGACGCCCGCGATCTCGACGGGCACCGCGCTGTCCATGCGGCTCAAGTCGGCGAGCTGACCCACCTCGTTCGCACCCCAGCACGCGACGTGACCGCTCGCGCGCAGCGCGCACGTGTGCTCCTCGCCCGACGCGACCTGCACCGCCGCATCACCGCAGCTGCCGCGCAGGCAGGCGACGTCGCTCGCGCACTCGTTGCCGCAGACGCCGCAGTGCGCGGGATCGAGGTCGAGGTCGAAGCCCTCGTCGACGACGCCATCGCAGTCCTGGTCGACTCCGTCGCAGAGCTCGGCGTCGCCCGGCGCGCCGGTGCACGGCGGACCCGGGTCGGGCGGGCGGAGCACACCGCGGAACGGCGGCAGCCGCTCGGACGCGACGTACGGATCGAGGCACTGCCCGCCCGAGCACGTCGCGTCGACCACGCAGCGGACGATCGCGCACTGGCGCTCGAGACGGATGACGAGCTCGACCGAGCGACCCCACTGGAACTCGGTGCGGACGACGCGCTCGACGACGAGGTTGCCGTGCCGGGTGGCGACGACGCGGATGTGCACCGGCGCGAGGCGCGTGCCCGCGGGCGTGATGCCCAGCGTGTACGGCGGCGAGGGCGCATCGCCCTCGAGGAGATCGGTCTCGGCGCGGGTGCGCTCGCCACTGGGGCCGAGGACGATCACCTCGAGGCGATCGATCTCGATCGGGACCGAGAGCTCGGACTCGACGACGAGCACGATCTGCGTGAGCGGCGTGCCGCAGCTCGACGACATCGAGACGCAGAGCGCGATCGCGCCGAGCACCACGGGGCGGAGGGATCGAGGCACGACGTTCCCTCGCGAGGGTACCACCGGCGCTGGCGGACCGCGGCGAGGAGCGGATCTCACCTCCGCACCGTAGACTTCGCCGGTGCCGTCACGAATTGCGCGCTCGTCGTCACCCGGAACACGGGGAAGTCCGGCTCGGGGCGCGGGAAGGCGAATGCGATCGTCGCTCGTTCGTCCACGAGGAGCCAAGGCCGGGAACGATCTCGAGGGTTGATCGTCTGAGCCCGTGGCGGAGAATCGGTGAGCGAGCACGACGGAGAGCGAGAGGACGCGTCCGAGGCGGCGCCGCGCGAGAGCGCGAGCGAGCTCGGCGAGCTCGTGGGGCCCTTGCTACCGACCGGGATCGAGCGGGAAATCCAGCGAATTCGGTCGCGGGTGCACCGGTTCCTGGCGCTCGACGGAGCGCTCTCGGGGACGGCCGCGGCGATCGCGGTGGGCGTGCCTGCGGCGGTGGTGCTCGACCTCACGGGGGGGCCCGCGATCGCGGCGCCGCTGGTGTCGGGCGTGGTGGGCGTGGCCGTCGCGATCGTCGAGGCGCGGAAGCGACGGATCGATCGGGTGCGCGCGGCGATGGTGCTCGACCGGCTCCTGGACGCGAAGGATCGGTTCGCGAGCGCGGCGTCGTTCGCGGCGGTGGAGGATCCGCCGGCGCTGCATCGGCTGCAGATCAAGCAGGCGGCGGAGTTCCTCGAGGAGCAGACGGTGCCGGACGCGCCGCGGCCGCGGTCGCGCGCGCCGCGGTGGATGGTGGCGGCCCTGGTCGCGACGGGCGTCTTCGTGCCGCTGCACGTGGCGTGGCCGTCGATGATCGCGGCGCTGAGGGATGCGGCGGGCATCGAGGAGGAGCCGCGCACCGCGGAGGAGATCGCGGACGAGGCGGAAGCGCTGCGGCGCGCGCTCGAGCGCGATCCGACGCGGCGCGTCGATCAGGAGATCAACGAGCTCGAGCACGAGCTCGAGCGACAGCGAGAGCGCGCCCAGCGGTCGCGGGCCGAGGCGCTTGCGCGCGCGGCGGACGCGATCGAGCGGGCGATGGGGCGCTCGCCGGATGCCGCGCTCGACGCGAATCCGAGCGAGGGTGCCGAGGCGCAGGCGGAGGCGACCCCGAGCGTGCAGTCGGTCGACGGCGCGCCGCCCGAGGACGCGTCGGAGCGGCTTCGCGAGGCGTGGGAAGCGGCGCAGGCAGCGCGCGAAGCGTGGCGG